>CAZGKH010000141.1:0-8914 GCA_964525665.1 uncultured Anaerolineae bacterium
AAGCTCCCATCGTAGATCTGGCCCACGCCGCAGGAAGGGCTGCGGGCCTTCAGGATAGCCTTTTTGATGCCCCAGCGCCGAGCAACGCGCAATGCCATCTGCGCCCCGGCCAAGAACTCGGTGGTGACATCCTGCCCCTCAACGTTCACCACCTGAGCCTGTCCGTCCAGGACATCGCCTCCGTCGCCACCCTGAATTTCTGCTGGGGGGCGAGGTGTGGGAAGTCCTCCCACCACCTCTGGACAGATGGGCAATACGTCGCCCTGCGCGGCCAATGCCTGGAGTTTGTCATGGGGGCACGTGCCGCCATCGTAGCGGCACGGGATGCCCACCAGGCAGGCGCTCACCAAAAACACGGATGGGCAGGATTTGCGGATTTCTTCCGAGTCCAGGTCACTTGATCCGTAAATCCTGCCCCTTGTCCTGAGCTTGTCGAAGGGATCCGCTGTTCTTCTCCTCACAACTTGTCCGTATCCAAGATGATGGTCACGGGGCCATCGTTGTGAATCTCGACCAGCATGTAGGCTCTGAACACGCCCGTTTCGACTCTGACGACGCCAGCTTCCCGAAGCTTGTCGACGAAATGCTCAATCAGCGGCTCCGCCACATCCGGAGGGGCGGCCTCAATGAAGCTGGGCCGTCTCCCTCGTCTGCAATCGGCGTAAAGTGTGAATTGGGAGATAACCAGGATGCCCGCGCCAACGTCGAGGGCTGAGAGATTCATCTTGCCGGCGTCGTCCTCAAAAATCCGTAGATGGGCTATCTTGCGGGCCAGTTGCTGGGCTTCCGCTTCGGTGTCCTGGTGGGTCGCGCCGATGAGGACAACCAAACCGGCGTCCACTGATCCTGTGATTTCACCGTCCACTGAAACAGCGCCTCGTTTAACTCTTTGTACAATCGCGCGCATGGATTGCGCCCCTTTAACCGTCAGAGTTCTCTCTGAAAGCCCTTGAGAATGCTCCCAGCCCCCGTCCCCGGGGGCGTCGCGGTGGAACTGCAAAAGCCGCCCCGGGGACGGGGCTCTGAGCGCTTTTCGAGAAAGCTCGGTTACCGCGCTACAAGTTCGCGGTAGTCAAGAAACAACCTCTGTCCCACCTCCCGGGCTACCTTCTTGCTACGCCAATAGATGGAATGAGCACGGTGGGGCAGAAAACTGCTTAACAGGTCGCCAAAAAAACCTGCATCTATGCAAATGTCCCTTATTTTCCTCTGCGGGTAGATATGTTCCAGGCGATAAGCGATGAGGTCTTGGCGGTCATAGAAATTATACCACCCTCCTTTTTCGCGCACCTGTACCGGCCTGTCGCGGTAGTGGGTTTGGTCCTCCAGTAGAGAGAAGAGGGCCAGAGGAGAGCCCATGGTGAACAGGTTTGATAGATCGAGCTTCAGCATCTTGATGGAACTCCACGGCTCCTCTGGAGAGGTCATATCCTTGTAGAAGTCATAGCTGACATCGTAGGTGATCACCGAACCCAGGCTGTGACCGATGATGTTGACGTAGGCGCACTCTCGCTTGTCCCACTCCTCCTGGGCCTTTTCCGGCCCCAATCCCTCCCAGTAGTCCCAGTCCTCCCATCGCCTTCCCTGGGGATCCGCTGCCCTTATGCGCCGACCGACCTCCAGGATGCTGTCCCGCACCCGTTCTTTGATCATCTTTTTCCCGCTAGCCGAGAGGTAATAGACGATATCGCCAAAGGAGTCAAGAATGAACTCCCTGGTGCGGGGGAATTCGAGGCGGCCAGTGATCGGAAGAAGCACCGTTTTCTCTTTTAGCTGTTTCTTCGTCTCCCTTCCTATGTCGGACCAGACGACAGGTGTGAAACGCACGATGTCCTGGGCGGAGCTAAGCCCTTTCTTCTCCAGGAAAGCAATCAGATTGCGCTCTAAAGGTTGCGAAAACGTGTCGTCGTGCTGCGGCCCCGCTCCGTGAATGGTTATGACTTCAATAGTTTGTTGCATCTTACTCCTCCTGGCTATTCCACAGTGATCAAGTCCTGCATTTTCTTGAAAGTACCCTCGCCGATGCCGGGCACCTTCTTTATGCCGTCAATGCTGTCGTACGGACGATTCTCTATTATCCCTTGGGCCTTGGAGGGACCAATGCCTGGCAAGGTCTCTAGTTCAGATTGGCTGGCGGTGTTGATGTTGATCTTGCCTCCTGCTTCGACGCTGGCCGTGTCCGCCGGCTCGGTTGGTGGGCTTACTGGCGGATTCTCCTCGCCTTGCCTGGGCACGTAGATGTGTTGCCCATCGGCAAGGGACAGCGCCAGATTGATGCGGTCCAAATCGGCCTCGCTGGTAGCCCCCCCGGCGGCCTCGATGGCGTCTTTGATAATGCTTTCGGCTGAGAGCACATAAACATCAGGGCGAGTCACTGCCCCGCTGACGTAGACTTGCAGAGGGCGCGGGGTAGGAGTGGGCAGAGGAGTAGCTGTAGCCGGGGGCGAAGCTATGATGAGCTCTGGTTGTGCAGGGCGACGCAGCAAAACAACCACTCCGCCTAGGATGATAACATTGATCAGGGTGATTAGAATATAGCCACGGTATCTTTCCAGCCAGTTGCTCATCTCCCCCTCCCAGGAGATAGAGGACTATCGTGCAGGGGTCGTTTCACTGGTACCCTGACACGTCCAAATTATACTCCAAAGCACTCAGAGGGGCAAATGATTGACAAAAGGTCATGTTTTCTGGTATAATATAGGCAAGATGAGGATATTGCTGATACGCTTACTGCATTCGCATCGTACCGGAGGTTACGCCGGGCAATGACGCAGGTGCTTTCATATCCAACGCAATATTGCAGCACAGCTATGAAGGAGCATTGTTAGCATGGGCCAATGCTGAGACGCGCGGGCGTCTGGCATTGGCCTTTTGCGTTGGATATCGCCAGGCTTGCCCTCTTCGTCGGCCACCTGGTCTATCTGCTGCTGGTCGCGAAGGGCAGTAGTATTCATCACTAGCAAGAGCGAAAAACAAAAGGAGGAGAAAAATGCGAACTCGAATGACTTTGGTCATCATAGTGCTGCTGGTTATCATGGTAGTGCTACTCGTTGCGGGCTCAATTGGGGCCGGTGCCATACCCACCCCTCCGGTTGGGATGCCGCCTCCGGCGAACGGCGAGGCCCAACACTACGACCTGGGCAATGGCCAGTACGTGGCCCTCATCCCCGCTGCCTATGGGCTCGCCGATACCTATGATGAAGCACCATACATTGACACCTACGTAGATTCATTCAATCCAGGCACCAGCTACTGCACCAGCAGCGAGTTGCACGTCGAGTACTTCGTAGATGAGTTTGGGACTCACAAGAGCCGGTCCTTCTTGGGATTTCACCTCTCCAGCATTCCCTCCAACGCTATCGTCACCTACGCTCGCTTCTACGCCTACCTGTATAGCGCCTGGGGCAGGGACTCTGGCGCCACCATCTACCTGCGACGGGTGACCGAGTCCTGGGGCTGCCCTCTGACCTGGAACAGCGTGCCTGATTCTGCTAGCTGGACCAGCCGGTCGGTTAGCACCAGCGCTGGTTGGAGGAACTGGACCGTGACCAGCCTGGTGCAGAACTACTGGATCGGGCGGAACTTCAACACCAATCCCAACTATGGCTTGGAGCTGCGGGGCCCCGAAAGCGGGGACGAATACTCGCGCTACTTCCGCTCCAAGAACTACGGCGGCACTTCCCGCGATCCCTACCTGGTCGTGGAATATGAACTCCCCACGCCGACACCAACCCCCACCCGGACCCCGACCCCGACTCACACAGCGACCCGCACCCCGACCCCCACTCACACGCCGACCCCGACTTACACAGCGACATCCACTCCTACTCACACAGCGACGCCCACTCGCACCCACACGCCAACGCCCACTCCTACGCACACGCCGACCGCCACGCACACCAACACGCCCACCCCCACCCCGACCGTCGGTCGTGTCTGCGAAGGCCTGGTGGTCAACAATGCAGACGACGCTGACGACGAAGCCTGCGACGCGGCCCACTGCTCGCTGCGGGAGGCCATCATCTGTGCCAATGAGAACCCCGCTATGGATCACATCACTTTCAACATCCCGCCCGACGGCGGCTTCACTGGCACCGTCTGGATCATCTCGCCGGACAGCGAGCTCCCCGCCCTCACCGATGCCGGCATCATCATTGACGGCCCCACCCAGACGACGAATCAGGGGAACACCAACGCCGGTGGGCCAGAGATCGTGCTCTCCGGCGTAGATGCCGGCGCGGCCAATGGCTTAGAGATCGAGGCCGACGATTGCGTGATTCGCGGCCTTAACATCGGTGGTTTTAGCCGAAGCGGTGTGGTGGTCAGTGAGCGAGCGAGCAATAATCTCATTGAGGACAACTACATCGGCGTCGCTGCCAACGGCACCGCATCTTTCGGCAACGAACGGCAAGGGGTAGAGATCGTGGGCGGCGCTGAGGGCGCCCAGGTGACGGGCAACGTCATCGGCGGCAACGACCTGTCAGGTGTCTGGATCGGCGACACAGGCCGTGAGCAGGACAACATCGTCAGCGACAACTACATCGGCACCGATGTTGGCGGCACGGCGGCCATTCCTAATGGCCAAGGTGGTGTAGCGATCATGCACGGCGCACACCACAACACCATCGGCCCCGACAACCTGATCTCCGGAAACGGAAACAACGGCATCACAATTGCAGATTCCGATGACAACACTGTAACGGGTAACCAGGTCGGCACCGATGCCAGCGGGGCTGTGGCGCTGCCCAACGAGCGCAACGGCGTGGACGTCGCCGACTGCGAGAACATCGTCGTCGAAGGGAATCTGATCGGCGGCAACACCTTTGTCGGGCTGAAGATCTGGGCGGGTGGAAACAGCCAGGTGCGGGGCAACATCATCGGCCTGAACGCGGACGGCACGGCCGCAGTGCCCAACGGCAGTGACGGGTTCATCATCGAAGATGGTGCAACCAACGTCACCGTGGGCGGGGCTACAGATGCCGAACGCAACGTCATCAGCGGCAACACGGGCAACGGCATCGGTATAAAGGACCCACCCACCAGCTACATCACCATCCTGGGTAATTACATCGGCACGAACGCTGGCGGCACTGGGCCCATTCCCAACGGCGGACACGGCCTCTATCTGTTCGACGGTGTGAACCACAATACCATCGGCCCCGACAACGTCATCTCCGGTAATGACCTGGTTGGCGTCTGGGTCGGCGATGCAGGCACCGAGGACAACGTTGTCACCGGCAACCGCGTTGGCACCAATGCCGGTGGCACAGCGGCCATTCCTAACAGCCAAAGCGGCGTGACCATCTGGAACGGCGCGCACAACAACACTATCGGCCCCGACAACCTCATCTCTGGCAACGGAGATATTGGAATCTTTGGCAATGGGGTCACGATCGGGCCTGGATCCGATCACAACACCATCACCGGTAACCGCATCGGCACCAATGCTAGCGGCACAGCGGCGCTACCCAACGGATGGAATGGTGTACAGGTCGCCGACGCCGAGAACATCGTCGTCGAAGGGAACCTGCTCAGCGGAAATACGTTCACCGGGCTGAGGATGTTCGCCGGTGGGAACAGCCAGGCGCGGGATAACATCATCGGCCTGAACGCGGCTGGCACAGCGGCGGTGCCCAACGGTGGAGAGGGCTTCATCATTGAAGACGGAGCGACGAACATCACCATCGGCCCCGGCAACGTCATCAGCGGAAACGGCGGCAACGGCATCGGCATCAAAGACCCGGAGACCGGCCATCACACCATCGCGAACAACTATATTGGCACAGATGCGGCCGGCGCTGCCGCTATCCCCAACGGCGAGAACGGCATCCAGTTGTTCGATGGGGTGCACGACATCACCGTCGGCCCAGGCAACGTGATACTCTACAACGCTGTGCACGGTATCTATTTGTTCGACGCCGCCCACCACAACCGCATCGAGCACAGCCTCATCGCCTACAACACCAACGACGGGGTGCGGGTGCACGGCCAGTCCCTGTACAACACCATCACCCAGAACAGCATCACCGAGAACGGCGACCTGGGGATAGAGAATATCTTCGGCGGCAACACCGAGCTTCCACCGCCGCCCATTACGGGTTACACGGCTACCCAGGCCAGCGGCACCGCTGAGCTGCCCGGTGGGGGGCCCTGTGCCGGCTGCACCATCGAGGTCTTCTCCGACACCAACGGCGAAGGACGGCAGTACCTGGGTTCTGGCATCACCCTGGCCGATGGCTCATGGACGGTAGGGTTCACTGAGGGCGCCCCCCTCTACGCCTTCCTCACCGCCACATCTACCGACACCGATGGCAACACCTCCGAGTTCTCCACTCCGATTGAGATGCTCCTCCCTGACGTAGAAGTGGATAAGGTGCTGATTGCGCCCCCGGGCGGCGTGGTTGGGGTGGGCGAGGAAGTGGAGTTCCGCATCACCGTCCGCAACACGGGTGATACCACCTTGACCACACTCCTGGTCCGGGACGAGTACCCCGTGGACTGCCTGGATTGGGTATTCGCCGATCCACTTCCGACTGATGTGGACGAGGTCATCGGGGAGCTGACCTGGCACTACGTCGGCGAAGCCCTCCTGGAACCCGGTGGCGAGATCTCATTCACCGTTGTCTTCGAGGTCACCGCTGTCTGCGACCCACCCCTGGTCTGGAACTGCGTCTACGTGGACGCCGTGGATCTGCACGGGGGGGAGGCATCGGATGAGGACTGCGAGGACTTGACCATCGTGTCTACTCCGCCCGAGATTGAGGTCAGCAAAGAAGCGCTGGACCCGGTGGTGTGTGTGAGCGACACGGTGCGATTTATCGCCACCATCACCAACACCGGTGAAGTGCCCATCGCCACCATCGTGATGACCGACACCTACGACATGACCTACCTGGAGAGTCTCAATCCTGAACCGTTGTGGGGCCCTGACGATGGCGAGCTGGTTCGCCGCGCCGCAACAGTCGGCCCGTGGTGGGCCTCAGGCGTGGCCGAAACCTGGCCCCTGCGCTTCCATGCCAGGGCTGAGACCCCCTCCACCGTGGACGAGTTCCGAGCCATGGTCAACGGCGACCCGGCCACAGAGCGGAGCGACACGGCGGAGGTGGAAATCCTTCCGGAGGCAGGGGATTGCGAGGGCAACCTGGTGGTCAACGGCGGCTTCGAGGACGGGTTGGACGGCTGGGATGTTGGTGAGGGATCCCCCAGAACAACAGGGGATGAGAGCCACTCAGGTGATTTCTCAGCGCTCCTGGGCATCCTGCCGAGCGAGGCCGATGTGATGCGAGTTGACAGCCTCGTCCAGCACGTCACCATCCCCGCCGACGCCCACCAGGCCACCCTGAGCTTCTGGTACTACGTGGATAACAATGACGACCCCGACGACCGATTCAACTTCTTCGGCGCCGTCGTTCATGAGGTAGACAGCGGCGTGGCTCATGTCATCGTGGATCGCACCGCGGACAGTGGGGGCTGGCAGCAAGCCACTTGGGACGTCCCCTCCCACTTGGTCGGTCAGGACATCATGGTGGGGTTTGGAGCATTCAATGATGGTGCCCACGTATGCAGAAAGCTGTGGGCCTATGTGGACGATGTGGAGATCTGCACCTCCCGCTGCGGGCCGGAGGAGCCACCCCCCGGCGACTGGACCCCGCCCCCCGACTGGCCGCCGGTTACCTGCTGGTACTGGAAAGCCGGCTGGCCCGGCTACGCCCCCAACGGCATGCCCGACTTCGACCAGCGAGAGTACTACACCGACACCTTCACCCTAACCGTTGACGGGCCTGCCGCCAGTGCCAATTCCCTGTGGTGGTTCGATTCCCAGTTCGCGCCCGGCTACCCCCTGGTGGAACCCTACGGAACCTGGGACGACCACGATCCGCAGAACGTCCCGCCCCTCATCCTCGACCTGGCGGAACGGATGCACACCGACGGGTACCCAGACTACTCTGGAGAGTGGATCGGCACCCGACCCGACGACCTGGCCAACGGCATCCGCGACCTCCTGGAGGAGAAGGAACTACTGGACGACTACAGCGTCACCCTGGAGCCAAGCCCCGCCTTCGACCTGGTCCGCGACGAGGTGCTGCGCAGCGAGGACGTGCTGCTGCTTCTGGGTTTCTGGGAGCATCAGCCCGATGGCTGGCGGCGGCTGGGTGGTCACTGGGTCACCGCCGCTGGCGCGGATTGCGCTGGCGAACACTTCATCGGCATCAGCGACCCCTTCCTTGACAGCGCGGAGGCCGGCTACCCCGGTCGTTACCTGCCCACTACCGGTCATAGCTATCCCCACGACGGGCGACTGCATGACGACGCAGCCTACCTCTCCCACGACGTCTACCGGGTGTGGGTTGGCCGCGAAGACTGGGGGTTGGTGAACTACGTCCCCCGCGATCCGATTACCGGGGGATTCTACCCCGACGTCTCCCGCTTCTGGGGAGCCAATACCCCGTCCGAACGGGAGGGAGATCAGGCCGAGGAGTACCAGGGCGGTCCCGTCAGGGTGGTCTCGGAGTACATGGTGGCCGTTTCGCCCCTCACCGACGCCGGCTTCGTCACGCTGTCCCTGGCGCCTAGCTTCGTCGAGACCTCGGTGGGCCAGGTATTCGCCGTGGACGTCGTGGCCGAGAGCCTCGCCCAATCCTTTGACACCGTGCAGGTCTACCTGGACTTCGATCCAGACTTGCTCCAGTGCGTGGACGCGGCCGGCAACCCCATCACCGAGACCGTTCCCATCTCACCCACGCTGGTCCTGCAGAACGAGGTGGACAATGAAGCTGGCCAGGTGAACTACGCCGCCCGCGTGAGCTTCGGCGACCCGCCGCTCACCGGCCGGGTGCAGGTGACGCGGCTGTACTTCCAGCCCATCGCCGCCACCCCGCCGGAGGGGACCCCGCTGGAGTTCAACTGGACCACC
>CAZGKH010000142.1:0-2890 GCA_964525665.1 uncultured Anaerolineae bacterium
TGGGGATTGCTTCGGCACAAAAAACCGTGCCTCGCAATGACACCTGAACGCTTACCAGCGGTCTTCCACCACGTGCTCATCGTGCCCCTGCGCCAGCAGACAGAATTGCTCACCTGATCAAGAAAAAGATCTGTTGCTGTCCACTATCCAATCATGAATCTACTGAAAAAAGCTCCCGCAGCCGTCCCCGGGTGCGGCAATCGGCCCGAGGACGGGCCTCAGAGCAGGCTTTTTTCAGGGAAGTCAATCATGAATCTACTGAAAAAAGCTCCCGCAGCCGTCCCCGGGTGCGGCAATCGGCCCGAGGACGGGCCTCAGAGCAGGCTTTTTTCAGGGAAGTCAATCATGAAAATTCCCCAGACGCATCCAGGCTATGCAAAAAGCCCAAAACCTGGTATAATATGGATCAGAAGAAAACAAGGAGGTTTGACATGAGAAGGCAAGAGTTTCCATCGTTTAGTAGGGGAGTGCCGGTCATAATTATGGTGGTGTTCGTGGCCCTGCTCCTGGCATTCTCCAGCTACGTCCAGGTCAGTTACGGCTCAGTAGGGCTGGTCACTCGCTTCGGGGCAGTGACGGGGAGGATCATGCAACCAGGCCTGAACTGGAAGATGCCCCTCGTTGAGAGTATAGTGGGCTACCGCACCCAGGAGATCATCTACCAGACTGCTGAACAGGGAGAGTCACAAGCCGACTACGTGGACTTCCCCACCGATACCACTACCGCCGATGGTCAGCAGATCATCTTGAAGTATTCCATTCGCTTCCGCATTGACCCTGCAAGGGTGAGCTGGATCGCCAACAACATCGGCAACGAGGCGGACGTGGTGGAGAAGATAGTCAAGTTCCACAGCCGCATCTTGGCGCGTAACATCCCCAAGGAGTACGCCGCTCTCGACCTTTACACGGGGAATATCCTGGCAGTCCAGGAGCAATTCGAGGAGCAACTCACGCCCCTTTTTGCCGAGAAGGGCATCGTCCTCGACAGCTTTGGCCTGCGGAAGATCGAGTTCACCGAAGACTACAGGCAAGCCGTGGAGCAGAAGCAGATCGAAGCCGAGACCGTCATCACAGAACAACACCGGGCCGAGCAGGCAACCTATCAGGCTCAGGGCCAGGTTGAGCTGGCCAAAGGTGAGGCCCAGTCCACCATCGAACGGGCCAGGGGTGATGCCGAAAAGGTGAAGCTGCTGGCAGAGGCAGAGGCTGGCGCTATCCAGATAAAGGGTGAGGCCCTGGCGAAGTATCCGGCCATCATCCAATTACAGTTTGTGGAATCCCTGAGCGACCCAGATGGCAAGGTCTCCTGGGGCATCATGCCACCTGGCAGCTTCGTGCCTTTCCTGGATGTGACGCCCGGCGAGATCGCGCCTGGCACTGTAATCACCGGGACAACACCGTAACAAACTGAGAGAATCCTCCGTGCCGGAGTGTTAGCAATTTCCACATGCAAGCAGTAAGAAAGGAATCGGACGATGATTTCTGACGATCTCGCTAAGCAATTGCACGATAGAGTCACACTGGGGGAATTGCTCTCCACAGAAGAACAAGCACGATTGGAAAACTGGTATGCACTTCAGGATAGAGCTGAGAATGAGGCGTTAGGCTTGTCAGATACTGAAAGAAAGCTAGAAACTCTGCAAGCACAAGTGGATGCGGCCTTGGCTCAGTTAATAACGGTCACCAAACGCATCCAAGAGGTTGCTTCTGAAAACGAATCCTTACGCCGTGAAATCACTGCTCTTCGTCGTCAGTTGGCCTATCTGCCCAGACTGCAACCAGCATGACAATCACTGACCAAATCAGAGAGCAAGTTCGACAGCGAGCCAAATTCGCCTGTGAGTACTGTGGGGTCACAGAGACAGACACGGGTGGCGAACTCACGGTTGATCATTTTCAACCGAAGGCAAAAGGCGGCGTTGACAGCCCTGACAATCTACTCTACTGTTGCCCGCGTTGCAACCAATACAAACTTGATTACTGACCGATACATCCTGATGCCCCATCCCTGTGGGATCCTCGCTATGAGCCAGCTTCGGCGCACTTTCTTGAACTTGATGACGGCACTCTGCAGCCCTTGACGACAACGGGTGCTTTCACGCTGAGACGTCTTCGCCTTAATCGTTCGCCTCTTGTGGCTTACCGCCTGCGCAAACGGCGACAAACCGAAGAAATCCGCTTGCTGACTCGCTATCGGAATCTGGTACAATTGCTCGAACAACTGAACAATGAACTATCTGCGCTGCTGGAAGAACAACGACAGCTTCTCGAAGAACAGCGCGAACTGTTGAGATTGCTTCTCAGAAGGATAGAATGAAAGAGGGCGAAATGGAAGAAACTGCAAAAGAGCACCAAGAAGAGCCTGCATCCAAGATGCAGTTTGTGGTCAATGTAATGTGGGAGTTGGTGATTACCGTCATGCCGGCTCTCCTGGTTGCGCTGTTCATCAACGTCTTTGTCGCTGAGGCGGCGCTAGTGGAATTCGGGCCGAGTATGGAGCCCAATTTGTATCGCGGCTATCGGGTGATGACAGAAAAAGTCTCCTATCTTCTTCATACTCCCAGCCGTGGAGACGTAGTTGTAGCCGATCGGCCGGGAGATGAGGTGGCCTTGATCAAGCGGGTGGTGGCCTTGCCGGGCGAGACAGTAGAAGTGCGCGGCGGGCACACCTTCATCAACGGAGAACAGATCGAGGAGCCATGGGTGACCCATTTCGGCGGGCCGAGCTATCCGCCAACGGTGGTGCCACCGGACCACGTTTTCATCCTGGGCGACAATCGCGTCAACTCGCGGGACTCCCGCGCTATCGGACCAGTGCCGGTTGATACGATTAAAGGACACGCTTGGCTCATTTACTGGCCGTTGGATCAGATCAAGTTGGTGCCATAAG
>CAZGKH010000142.1:2990-8900 GCA_964525665.1 uncultured Anaerolineae bacterium
CTGGAGCACAAACGATAGATGGAGTACAAAGACTATTATAAAATCCTGGGCGTGGACAGGAACGCCGAGGAGAAAGAGATAAAAAAGGCTTATCGCAAGCTGGCCCGTAAGTATCATCCCGATGTGAACCCCAACGACAAGACCGCCGAGGAGCGTTTCAAGGACATCAACGAAGCCCATGAGGTCTTGTCCGATCCTGAGAAGCGCAGCAAGTACGATCAGTTGGGAAGCAATTGGCAGCAGTGGCAACGCAGAGGCGGCAATGCCAGAAGTTACGACTGGAGCCAATGGTTCAGCGAAGCACAGCCGGGAGGCGGCGGCGTCCGAGTGGAGTACGCAGACCTGGGCGATTTGGGGAACCTCTTCGGCAGCGGAGGCTTTTCCGATTTCTTCCAGAGCATTTTCGGCGGCACAGGTGCCGCCCAGGCACGCCCCCGCCAGGGTCAGGACTACACTCAGCCGGTGGAGATCACTCTGGAAGAAGCATTTCAAGGCACTACCCGGGTGATCCAGAAAGATGGACGACGCCTGGAGGTGAAGATCCCGCCGGGGGCCAGGACAGGTTCCAAGGTGCGGATGGCAGGCGAGGGCAGTCCCGGCATGTCCGGAGGAGCCAGTGGAGACCTCTACCTGGAAGTCACAGTTCTGCCTCATTCCATTTTCGAGCGTCAAGGCGATGATCTCACCTGCGAGATCCCCGTCAGCCTCTACACTGCTGTGCTGGGTGGGGAGGTCAAAGTGCCCACTCCGGGTGGAGACGTGCTGCTCACAATCCCTCCCGAAACCCAGGGCGGGCGGACTTTCCGCCTGCGAGGAAAGGGCATGCCCAACCTGCGCAATCCCAAAAGACGCGGCGACCTCTATGCCAAGCTAAAGGTACAGACACCACAAAAGCTCAGCAAACGAGAAAAGGAACTCTTCCGCGAACTGGCCAGCTTGCGCCAGGATCAGTAGATCCAATTTTGCTCGGCCTGGATCCCTTCGACGAGCTCAGGACAAGCGCCAGATCCAGGCCAGAAGCAGGGATTTGGCAATCCCCTCAGAGCAATTTTGGATCCACTGACAATCAGTAGGAGAGACAATGCACAAGAAGCTATACCTGGCTGTCTTGATCATCCTGTTGATGATGGCTCTGCTGGGTTGCAGCCTGATTTCGCTCCCGGACACCAGACAACAGGAACCTAGCCCTACCCCGCCCCTGACTCCCACCCCCATCGTGATAGTGGTCACGGCAACCCCCTTGCCAGTTGAACGACAGGAGACTACTCCCACCCCTACCCTACCCCCTACACCCTCCCCCGTTGTGATAGTAGTCACACCGACACCCCTGCCGACGGAGACGATAGAAGCCATTGACGTCGGAGAGCAACGGGTGATCTCCGTTTACCAACGCACCAGCCCTGCTGTGGTCAACATCACCACTCAGATATTGCGACAGAGCTTCTTCTATGGTCTCATTCCCGAGGAGGGTAGCGGCTCTGGCTTCGTCTACGATCACGCCGGACGGATCATCACCAACTACCACGTGGTGGCAAATGCCAACGAGATCGTGGTTAGCTTCGGCGAGGGTACGGAGGTACCAGCCGAGGTCATAGGTGTTGATCCTCTGAACGACCTGGCCGTGCTGCAGGTGGATGACCTACCAGAGGGCATCGAGCCTATTCCTCTGGGTGATTCGGATACGCTACAGGTAGGCCAGCGAGCCATCGCTATCGGCAATCCCTTCGGCCAATTCGAGCGCACGTTGACAGTGGGGGTGGTCAGCGCCATCAACCGCACGGTGAAGACGGACGATGACCAGGTGTTGCGCGGCGTGATCCAGACTGATGCCGCCATAAATCGGGGCAATTCGGGCGGCCCACTGCTGGACAGTAGCGGGCAGTTGATCGGCGTCAACTCGGCTCTTTTCTCGCCCAGCGGCACCTCGGCGGGCGTGGGCCTGGCGATCCCGGTCAACAAGCTCAAACAGATCGTGCCGGAACTCATTCAGAACGGGCGCTATCCCCATCCGTGGCTGGGCATTGAAGGCCTCGGCTATGATCTCTATCCGGAGTTGGCCCAGGCGCTGGGATTGCCGGTGGACAGAGGGCTGCTGATCGCCCAACTCTATCGCAACAGCCCGGCCGTGCGAGCAGGGCTGCGTGGCGCCACCGAAGAAGTGATCTACCGGCGGCGTCGGCTGCTAATCGGCGGAGACATCCTGACGGCCATTGACGGCGTGCCGCTGCGCAACTGGGATGACCTGGATGCATACCTGCAGGAGCAAACCGAGGTCGGACAGACGGTGACGCTGACCATCTGGCGCGGCGACCAGGAGATAACTATCGAGGTCGAACTGGGCGAAATGCCCGCAGGTCCGTGAACCTGACCCAAAGAGTCAAGATATCGAAAACGACAAGACAAACTAAGAAAAAAAGGAGGCTAGAGCATGTTCAGCGAAAACGATCTGCAAGAGCTAGTTGGTTTTCACAGCGAGGAATCGCCGGTGCTTAGCTTGTATCTAAACGTTGATCCAACTAAGCACACCACCGATCAATACAAGCTCGTGCTGAGGGGCCTGCTGAAGAAGGTGGCAGGTCAAGCAGCGCGCAAAGACATTGCTGCAGTGGAGAGGTATTTCGATCATGAATATGACTGGCAAGGCAAGGGTGTAGTTGTGTTTTCTTGCCTGAAACGTGACTTTTGGCGGGCCTATCCCTTGGCCGTGCCGGTAGAAAATCATATCAACGTAGGCGAACGCCCCTACATCAAGCCCTTGAGCGACATCCTCGACGCCTATGGACGCTATGGGGTCGTGCTGGTGGATCAGGAGGGGGCGCGCCTCTTCCTCTTCCAACTGGGGGAATTGCAGGAAACAGGCGGGACGCTTGGTGAAGAAGTGAAACGTATGAAGCATGGCCGTGGCTCGGCGGCTGGCCGTCGGGGTGGGGTAGCAGGGCGCACTGGCCGGAGGGAGGAAGAGATAGCCCAACGCAATCTCAGGGAAGCCGCCGAGTTGACGGCTAAGTTCTGTGAAAGAGGGCGATGCAGCCGAATCATTCTGGGCGGCACTGAGCAGACCGTGGCCCAGTTCCAGGAGATGCTACCCAAGGACCTCCAAGACCAGGTCGTGGGCAGCTTCCCCGCAGTTATGACCGCTCTGGAAACAGAGGTGCTGGATCGTTCGCTGGAAATCATAGCAGAGGTGGAGCGCGAGAGAGAGAAGGGCCTCGTGGACAGCGTTATCACCGCAGCAGCCAAGGGCGGGGCCGGAGTCATCGGCCTGGCGGACACTCTGGGAGCAGTGCATGAAGGACGAGTGCATATCCTGGTGGTAACCGAAGGATACAGGGCAACCGCCTACCGTTGTGAGCAGTGCGGCTACATCATTGCTCAAACCAAAGAAGTGTGCACCTTCTGCGGCGGTAAGGCAAAGAAAATAGATGACGCTGTGGATCTGATCGTGCGAGAGGTCATTGACCAGGGAGGGCAAGTCACAGTAGTGAGAGACAGCCCAGCCCTGGAGAAGGCCGGGTACATCGGAGCAATTCTGCGATATTGATCGCTTTTGGGCGGGCTGTGCATCTGGCGCAGCCCGCCCAATCTTTTTTCTAACAGAACTCTAACACTTTTCTTACGTAGTTCTAACACAAGTAGGCTATAATTGGATTGCTGGAAGCTCTGTGTGTTTTGCTTCCGGACACACCATTACAGCGGATTGGGAAAGGGCAGATTTCGGCTTCCAATCCGTTTCTTCCTAAACCCGTTGTAGTGTTCTAGCACAAAAATCGTATGGAAGAATTGTACCATGGACCTCAACAAATATACCGAGAAAGCTCAAGAAGCACTCGTTCAGGCCCAGAGCCTGGCGAGCGAATACAGTCACAGCCAGATCGAGCCGGAGCATCTGCTGTTGGCCTTGGTGCAACAGACGGATGGGGTCGTGCCTCAGATCGTGCAGAAGCTGGGAGCTAACCCTCCCTTGCTCCAACAAGAGCTGGAGCAAGGACTGGCTCGTCGGCCCAAAGTCTACGGGGCAGCAACCCAGGTCGGCCTGTCGCGAGATTTGCAGGCTGTCCTTAACTTGGCTGAGCAACAGGCCGGGCGGATGCGCGACGAGTACGTATCCACAGAGCACTTGCTCATCGCCCTGACAGACAAGGCCGCAGGCGACGCAGCCGTTTTCCTGAGAAGCCAAGGCATCACCAAGGATGCTATCTTGAGAGCACTAACCGGCATCCGTGGCTCTCAGCGAGTGACCACGCCTACACCGGAGAGCACCTACCAGGCCCTGGAGAAATACGGCCGGGACCTGACCCAACTGGCTCGCCAGGGGAAGCTGGACCCGGTCATCGGCCGCGACGAGGAGATCCGCCGCGTGATCCAGGTGCTGTCGCGGCGCACCAAGAACAACCCCGTCCTCATCGGCGAGGCCGGCGTGGGCAAGACCGCCATCGCCGAGGGGCTGGCTCAGCGGATCGTGCGCGGCGATGTGCCTGAAGGATTGAAGAACAAGCGCATCGTGCAATTGGACCTGGGCGCCCTCATCGCCGGCAGCAAGTTCCGCGGTGAGTTTGAGGAAAGACTGAAGGCTGTCCTCAAAGAGGTCACCGAGTCCAAGGGGCAGGTCGTCCTGTTCATTGACGAGCTCCACACTGTGGTGGGAGCGGGAGCGACCCAAGGGGCCATGGACGCCAGCAACATGCTGAAGCCCATGCTGGCCCGCGGGGAGCTGCACTGCATCGGGGCGACCACTTTGGATGAGTACCGCCAGTACATCGAGAAAGACGCCGCCCTCGAACGGCGTTTTCAACCAGTTTTCGTAGATGAGCCCTCTGTCGAAGAGACTATCTCCATCTTGCGGGGCCTCAAGGAGCGCTACGAAGTGCACCACGGGGTGCGTATCCAGGACCCGGCGGTCATCGCCGCCGCCACGCTGTCCCACCGCTACATCTCCGACCGCTTCCTGCCCGACAAGGCCATTGACCTCATTGACGAGGCCGCCTCGCACTTGCGCATGGAGATAGATTCCAAGCCTGCCGAGCTGGACGAGATTGACCGCAAGATCATGCAACTGGAGATCGAGCGGGAGGCCCTCAAGAAGGAGCGGGACGAGGCCTCGCGAGAGCGGCTGGCCAGGTTGGAGAAGGAATTGGCGGAGTTAAGGGAGGAGAGCAGCCGCCTGAAGGTGCACTGGGAGATGGAGAAGGAGGCCATCCAGGGCATCCGCCAGACCAAGGAGAGGATCGAGCAGACCAAGCTGGACATCGAGCAGGCCGAGCGGCGAGCCGATCTGGAGGCAGCAGCCCGGCTGCGCTACGGCACCCTGCGAGAGTTGGAGGCTCAACTCAAGGAGCAAGAAAGCCGTTTGAAGGAGCTCCAGCAGGATCACCGTATGCTCAAGGAGGAGGTAGAGACCGAGGACATAGCCGAGGTGGTCTCCAAATGGACCGGCATCCCCGTTTCCCGCCTGATGGAGGGGGAGGTGCAGAAACTGCTCCACATGGAGGAGCGCTTGCACCGCCGGGTAGTGGGGCAAGACGAGGCCATATCCGCCGTCGCCAACGCCGTCCGCCGCGCCCGCGCTGGCCTGCAGGATCCCAATAGGCCCATCGGCAGCTTCATCTTCCTGGGGCCAACCGGCGTGGGCAAGACCGAGCTGGGCCGGGCCCTGGCCGAGTTCCTGTTCGACGACGAGGACGCCATGGTGCGCCTGGACATGAGCGAGTACCAGGAGCGACACACCGTAGCGCGCATGATCGGTGCACCGCCGGGCTACATTGGCTATGAGGAGGGCGGTCAGCTCACCGAAGCGGTGCGGCGCAAGCCCTACTCCGTGATCCTCTTCGACGAGATCGAGAAGGCCCATCCCGAGGTCTTCAACATCCTGCTGCAGATCCTGGACGACGGCCGGCTGACCGACGGCCACGG
>CAZGKH010000143.1:0-8895 GCA_964525665.1 uncultured Anaerolineae bacterium
CGCCCTTCCTCGACCGGGCCAAGACCAGCCGCCGCAGCGCGAACTCCGAGGCCACTGACCTGTTCGTGGAGATGGCTCGCCAGGGAGTGCGCAACATCACCTTCACCAGGGCCCGCAAGGTGGCCGAGCTCATCCTCCGCTACGCCCGTGGGATTCTGAAGAAAAGTGACCCCGATCTCGTCCCGCTGATCAAGTCCTACCGGGCGGGATACCTCCCGGAGGAGCGCCGCCAGATCGAGCGGGAGCTTTTCAGCGGCAAGCTGCTGGGGGTTACGGCCACCAGCGCGCTGGAGCTGGGGGTGGATGTGGGCAGTCTGGACGCCACCGTTCTGGTGGGCTACCCTGGCACCATCGCCAGCACCTGGCAGCAGGCGGGGCGGGCCGGGAGGGGTGTGCGGGAGTCCCTCTCGGTGCTCATCGGCCTGGACGGCCCCCTGGACCAGTACTTCATGCGCCACCCTGAGGCCCTCTTTGGCCGGGGCCACGAGCACGCCCTGATCGCTCCCGACAACGTCTACATCCTGGAGAAGCACCTCCCCTGCGCGGCCCACGAGCTGCCCCTCACCAACGACGACGAGCTCCTTTTTGGCCCCGGCTTTGTGGAAGCCATGATCAGCCTGGAGCGAAGCGGCCTCCTGGTCTATCGGAACGAGCGCTGGTACAACGTCGGCCGGAGCTACCCGGCTCAGGAGGTGAACCTGCGCTCCATCTCAGGCTCTCGTTTCGCCCTCCTGGATGAATCGCGGGGGTACCAGGTCCTGGAGGAGATCGAAGGCTCCTCGGCTCCCTACCGGGTTCATACCGGCGCTATTTATCTACATCAAGGCGAATCCTATTTGGTCACCAAGCTGGACTTGCAGGCTCAGGCAGCCCGTTTGCGGCCGGTGGACGTGAACTACTACACCCAGCCCCGCGAACTCAACGACGTGAGCATCGTGCGGTCTTTCAGGCATAAGCGGTTCCCCAAGACCGCCGCCTTCTTCGGCCAGGTGCGGGTCACCCAGCAGGTCATCGGATACACTCGCAAGCAGCAGTTCAGCGAGGCCGTCTTGAGCGTGGAGTACCTGGACCTGCCGCCCCAATCTTTCGAGACCAAGGCTCTCTGGTTCGAAGTTCCTCAGGAACTGGCACGCCGCCTGTCCAAGCGAGGGCTGCACTTCCAGGGTGGCCTGCACGCCCTGGAGCACGCCGCCATCGGCATACTGCCCCTCTTCGCTATGTGCGACCGGATGGACATCGGCGGCCTCTCCACCCCCCAGCACCCTGACACGGGCAGTCCCCAGGTCTTCATCTACGACGCCTTCCCCGGTGGGGTGGGCATCGCCGAGAAGGGGTTCGACATCCTGGATGAGCTTTGGCGGACCACGCTAGCGGCCATCGAGGAGTGCCCTTGCGAAGACGGCTGCCCCTCCTGCGTCCAGAGCCCCAAGTGCGGCAACAACAACGAGCCTTTGGATAAAGAAGCGGCGGTGGTGATTCTGAGGGAGTTGTTGAGGTTGACATTTTGCACAAAAAAGGTATGATTATCGGCAAGGAGGTGGTCATTGCTTAAAATCGCGAAAGTCGTGGTTGTCATCGCCGGGTTCAGCATCGCTTTCCTGGGCCTGCTGGCAGGAGCGTTGTATTCCATCCCCTCACTCATCAGAGAAGGGGAGATCGACCTATCAAGGGTGACAATGGGCGCTTCCCTCGCCGCCTTGGGCCTGGGTCTGGGATCGCCCCTGGCCTGGCAAGGCTTCAGCTCACTGCGGGGGATCCCCTCGCGACACTTCCGCCCTTGGCCTGCCCGCGTGCTGGTTCCCATTTTCGTGGTGGCCGTGATCCTCGGCCAGGTAGTCCTCACCCTTGATCTCCTGCCTGTGCTGACCTTCCCGCCGCTCTACATTTTAGCTGCTGTCCTGCCACCGCTTTTCTTCCTGACATTTGTTGGCCGAAGGCTGACTGAGAGCGGTACCCGCTGGCGGGATGTGGTGCTTCAACTGGCCAGTGGCGCTTTTCTGGCTACCTTCGGGGCTTTCGGGTTGGAGGCTGCGTTTGGCTTGCTCTCGATGGTGGTTGTGGTCATTCTGGCGGCTCTGTCGCCGGGCGGCGCCGCTTGGTTCCAGGATCCATCGCCTTACCTGCAAGATCCCCGCTGGTTTCAGAGCCCTGAGAACCTTTATAGCTCTTTGCCCTCCCTGCCGATCCTCATCGTCTTGGGTCTGATCGTGCTCGTCATTGGCCCGATGATCGAGGAGATGTTCAAGCCCCTGGGCGTGGTCCTCATGAGCTATCGCTGGCCCAGCAAGGCCCAGTCATTCCTGTGGGGCCTGGCTGGCGGCGCTGGCTTCTCCCTGGCCGAGGCACTCTTCAACGGAACCTCCTCTCTGGAGGGCTGGGTTGGGGTAGCGACATTGCGCGTTGGGGCCACGGCCATGCATTGCCTGGGGGGCGGGCTGATGGGCTTGGGTTGGTATTACTTCTTCACCACGCGGCGTCCCTGGCGACTTCTGGGCGCCTACGCGGCCAGCGTTGCCCTTCATTCTCTCTGGAATGTAGCCGCCTCCGGTATGCTCGTCGTCTCTTTATCCGCCACATCCTCGGCGATCGATGAAATCAGCATGGCCTTTGGGGGCTTGTTTGTTCTGGGATTGATGGTCTTACTGTCTCTGTTGGCGCTATCCGCCATCTTCGCCATTTTCTACCTTACCAGTCGGCTGCGAACTCAGGTGTAAATTGGTGAAATTCGTGTAATTCGTGGCAAAAAGAGGTCACATGCATCGAACCCTGGCCGTAATGCGGAAGGAGTTCATCCATATCTTTCGCGACCCCCGCACCTTAGCGGTGATGTTCCTCATTCCAATAATCCAGTTGGTCCTGCTGGGCTATGCCGCCACTACCGATGTGGACCACATCTCGACCGCCGTTTTTGACCAGGATCGAACAGCTCAGAGCAGGGAGCTCATTGAGACCTACCGAGCCTCAGGCTACTTTGATATCAACTACTACGTCGCCAGCGAAGAGGCCCTGTCGCGTCTCATTGACGGGGGGAAAGCCCGTGCGGGGCTGCTCGTCCCGGTGGGCTACAGCAAAGACTTGGCGCGTGAGGGAATGGCTCAGGTGAGTGTGGTCATTGACGGCTCGGATCCCAGCATCGCCAACGCTGCCCTCTCGGCCGCCACTGCAGTGGGTCAGGCCAAGTCAGCCGAGATAGTCCAGCAGATGATGGGAATAGACCCTGATGAACAGCCGGGCCTGGAGGTGCGCCCCCGGGTCTGGTACAATCCAGAGCTGTCCAGCACCAACTTCATGATCCCTGGGCTCATCGGGACTGTCATGCAGTTTTTGACCACCTTCCTCACCTCCATGGCCATCGTGCGGGAGCGGGAGAGGGGAACCATCGAGCAACTCATCGTCACTCCTCTCAAATCTTACGAGCTCATCATCGGGAAATTGGTCCCCTACGTGGTTATCGCTTTCGGGGATACTTTGGAGGTGCTGGCCGTCGGCTCCTTCTGGTTCGGAGTGCCGATACATGGCAGCCTCTGGCTTCTCTTGGCCCTCTCGGTTCTGGCCTTGATGACCTCTTTGGGGCTAGGGCTCTTCATTTCCACCGTCTCCAACACCCAACAGGAATCCATGCTCCTCAGCTATTTCATCATGCTCCCTTCTATATTTCTTTCGGGTTTCATGTTCCCCATCGCTGCCATGCCCAAGGTTTTGCAATACTTTAGCTATGCCGTCCCCTTAACTTATTTTTTGGTCATCGTCCGAGGCATCATGCTGAAAGGCATTGGCCTGGAACTCTTGGCCGACCAGGTGATAGCTATGGCTGTCTTCGGCGTGATACTCCTGATGCTGTCGGCAGCGCGTTTTCGCAAGCGGTTGGAATAGCCAATACCCAGTATCCAATAGCTAATGGGCGATGTGAGGATTTTGGGTATTGGATATTGGGGATTAGATATTGGATATTGGGGGTGAACATGACAGCAGATGAGATTTTGGCCCTGCTGCAACAGGGCACAGGACAGGAGATAGACTTCAGGACTGAGCGGGCTTCTGCTCGCACGTTGGCAGGATCGCTCGTCGCCCTGGCCAACGCCAGCGGCGGCGTGGTTCTGGTGGGCGTTGGCCCTAAGTCGGCCAGGGTGCTGGGGTTGAAGGACGCCGAAGCGGCTCGCGACAAGGCTCTGGAGGCCGCTTTTCTGACCGATCCCCCTCTCATCATCCCCCTGCCAGAGGTGGTGACCGTGGACGACAAGGACGTCCTGGTCATCACCGTCCCGCCAGGACTGCCCCACGTCTATAGCTTGCGCGGAAAATACCTGATCCGCGTTGGCGCGCAAAACAAGCCCCTGGCTCCTAAAAGGCTGCGCCGGCTGATTATCGAACGGGGCGAGATAAGCTTCGAATCCCTCGTCCCGCGCGGCGCCACGCTGGGCGACATTGATTTGGACAAGGCGGAGAGATACCTGGCCTCGCTGGAGGGGATGAGCACGCCTACTGTCGAAGAAGCTCTGTATAATCGTGGTTGTCTGGTGCGTGAGGGTGAAGGGTATCGGCCAACTAACGCTGGTGTACTGTTGTTTGGTATCAAGCCGGAGCGTTTCGTGAAGTCTGACGAGATCATCGTGGCCCGCTATGCTGGGCGGGAAATGAGCGACGAATTCGTGCGGGAGGACATCAGGGGAACGCTGCCAGACCAGATCCGCCGCGCCGAGGCCTTCCTGGTCAGCAACATGAAGCGCGGTGTTCGCTTGGTGAGCCTGGAGAGGGAGGAGCAGGTTGAGTATCCTGTCAAGGCCGTGCGCGAGGCCATCGTCAACGCCGTGGCCCACCGCGATTACAGCATCCGCGGCGACGAGATACGCGTCTTCATGTTCAGCGACCGCATCGAGTTCTACAGCCCAGGTCGCCTGCCAGGCCACGTGACCGTGGATAACATCGTCGAGGAGAGGTTCTCCCGCAACGAGGTCATCGTCCAGGTATTGGCCGACATGGGCTTCATCGAGCATCTGGGCTATGGCATAGATCGCATGATCAAACTGATGCGGGATTACGGGCTGCCGGCCCCGCGTTTCCAGGAGACGGCGGGCGGATTCCGCGTCATACTCTACGGGCACGGGGAGGGTCTCATAGGCGAGGAGGAAATTGACCTGACACGCTGGTCCCACCTGGACCTGAACGAGCGCCAGGAGAAGGCCCTGGCCTACCTGCTGGAAAAGGGCCGCATCACCAACCGCGAGTACCAGGAGCTCTGCCCTGAGGTCAGCTCGGAGACCATCCGACGAGACCTGGCCGACCTGGTGAACAAGAACGTGCTGCTGAAGATAGGCAGGAAGCGGGCCACTTATTACATTTTCAAGTAAATATCCCACAGTTATCACACATATCACACAATCTGGCGTCAATATCCCACAGATATCCCACGAATCCCACAGTCTGACGTACATATCGCACAAATATCCAACGAATCCCACAGAAAAGCTAGTGTTGTTCCCCCTTCTCCCTAACCCGCCCCATCGTTTCCAGCACTCTCGTTATATCCCTCCGCCAGACATCTTCCTTCTGGCGAAAGGGCAGCCAGAGCTGACGCCGGCCCACTCGGCTTCGGTCGCTCAGGCGTTTCTCCAGTTGCTTGCACTCCAAGTCCCTGTCGGTGCTGATGACGATTTGTCCTTCTCGAACGGAGATGCCTCGCACCTCGGCGCTGAGAGCAAGCACCTTGAGGCGCAGTTGGTAGAGCAGATTGGCGGTGGCCTCGGGCAGGCTGCCGAAGCGGTCCTGCAACTCACGTTCCATGTCGTCAATTGCGTCCATTGAGACCAGGCCCGCCATGCGGCGGTAGAGCCGCAGACGCAAGGGTGGATGGGGCACGTAGTCGTTGGGTATGAAGGCGGGCAGGGGTAAGTCAATGGAAACGGAGGGCGCCAAGGGTAAGACCCTAAAGGTTTTGGGAACCTTTAGGGTCTCGCCCCCCTCAGGTTCTTCTTTGAGTTCCCGCACCGCCTGGGCCAGGAGGCGGCAGTAGAGGTCGAAGCCCACGGCGGCGATGTGGCCGTGCTGCCGGGTGCCAAGCAAGTCCCCGGCCCCGCGGATCTCCAGATCGCGCATGGCTATGCCGAATCCGGCCCCCAACTCGCTGGCCTCCAGGATGGTCTGAAGGCGCTGGCGGGCTGTGTCGGTCAGGCGGTAGGGATGGTCGTACAGGAAGTAGGCATAGGCCCGACGAGCCCCCCGTCCAACCCGGCCTCGCAACTGGTAGAGATCGGCCAGGCCAAACAGATTGGCGCGGTTGACGATCAGGGTATTGACATTGGGGATGTCGAGCCCGCTCTCAATGATGGAAGTGCAGACCAGAACGTCTATCTTGCCGGCTGCGAAATCCAGCATCACCTGCTCCAACTGCCTCTCAGGCATCTGGCCGTGACCGACGGCCAGGGTGGCTTCGGGCACTATGCGCTCCAGGCGTTGGACGATGGGCTGGATGCTCATCACGCGGTTGTGCACGAAATAGACCTGTCCGCCGCGGTCCAATTCCCGCAAGATGGCTTTGCGGATGAGGGTCTCGTCGTACTCCCCCACGTGGGTCTTCACGGGGAGCCGCTCCTCGGGCGGGGTATCAATGGTGCTCATGTCCCGCACCCCCGTCAGCGACATGTAGAGAGTGCGGGGTATGGGGGTGGCGGTGAGGGTGAGAACGTCCACCTCCTTGCGCATCTGCTTGAGTTTCTCTTTGTGGGTCACGCCGAAGCGCTGCTCCTCGTCTATGATGAGGAGGCCCAGGTCTTTGAAAGCCACGTCCTTTTGAATCAGACGGTGGGTGCCGATGACGATGTCCATCGTCCCCGCCTGTAGCTTGCTCAGGATCTTCCCCTGCTCTCGCCGCGATCTGAATCGGGAGAGCATCTCCACCTCGACAGGGAAGGGTTTGAGCCGTTTCTGAAAGGTGGTGTAGTGCTGTTGAGCCAGCACGGTAGTGGGTACCAAGATAGCAACCTGCTTGTGGCCCATCACCGCCTTGAAAGCCGCCCGCAGGGCGACCTCGGTCTTGCCGTAGCCCACGTCGCCGCAGATGAGCCGGTCCATGGGTTTGGATTGCTCCATGTCGGTCTTGATCTCCTCGATGGCCCGCAGTTGATCCTCGGTCTCGATGTAGGGGAAAGATGCCTCCAGCTCAGCTTGCCAGGGGTGGTCGGGGGGAAAGGCGTGGCCCGGCACGACCTCCCGCGCTGCGTAGAGCTCCAGGAGTTCCCGCGCGATGTCCTCCACCGCCCGCTTGGCCCGGGCCTTGACCCGCGCCCAATCGGCTGCGCCCAGGCGGTGGAGTCTGGGCGCGCGACCGGTTGCGCCCACGTAGCGACTGAGGCGGTCGGCCTGGTGAATGGGCACGTACAGCTTGTCGCCCCCGTCGTATTCCACCTCCAGATACTCCCGCTTCACCCCGTCGAGGGTCAGCTCGGTCAGGCCACGAAAGATGCCGATGCCGTGCTCGATGTGCACCACGTAATCGTCGGGCGACATGTCGGCGAAGAATGCCTCTGGAGTGACCGCCTTCGGTCGGCGTGCGCGGCGGGGCAGGGGTCTCGACCAGCCGAAGATCTCCGCGTCCGTCTGCAGGTGGCATTTTCTTCCAGCTTCTAAGACCCACCCCTCGGCCAGGGTTCCTTGCACGATGGTCAGGCTGCACAGGGGGGGCAAAACCCTAAGGGTCTCCGAGACCCTTAGGGTTTGCACGTAGGCTTCTCGCTCTCCCCACAGCGCGGCCAGGCGTTGGGCCTGGCGGCTCACTACCACGACCCGCTGACCCTCGTGGAGCATCCGCTGCCAGTCCTCCATCACTTGCTTGAGCCGTCCCCCGTAGCGGGGACCTGAGACGAAGAGCCGGCTCAGCGGCTGTTCCTCGCTGTCATCGTATCCCATCACCAGGGGATGCCTATCCAGCAGCGCTTCCCGTAGCTCGTCCCAGGTGAAGTAAGGGACGGGGAGCCCGCCGGGCAATTCCCCCGCTTCGAGCAGGGTCTTCTGAAGCTCCAGCGCGCTGGCCTCCAGGTCGGCCATAGATGCTTCCAACTCGGTCAGGTCGTCAACGATCAATAGTCCCTCGGTGGACAGGAAATCTATGAGGTTCCCCGGCTGGGAGTAGAGATAGGGAATGTAGAACTCCAGGCCCTTGAAGTGCTGACCTTGCTCCAGGGCAGCGAGATTGGCGTCGAATTCGGCTGCTGCCGACTCGTGACAGGTTGAGAGGTCTAATTGGGCGGCTCGCTGAGCTGCCAGCGGACCATGTTGGGGCAGTTGTCCTGCCCTTGGTCCCTGGGCCCAAGGACCAGGGGGAGTACAACTACAGGGCAGGGCTTCGCTGGCCGGAACCAGGGTGAACGAGGATACCTTCTCCTGAGAGCGCTGGGTGTCCGGCTCGAAAAGGCGCAGGGATTCGATCTCATTTCCGAACAGCTCGATGCGCACTGGCTGCGCACTGTGGGGCGAGAAGACGTCAATGATCCCGCCCCGCCGGCTGAAGGTACCCGGCTCCTGGACGATGCTGGCTGGCTCGTAACCCAAGGAGACCCAGTGGGCCAGCATGTTCTCCAGGGAGATGGGCTGGCCCTGCTGCAGGGTGTGCACGCCAGCCTGGAATTCAGTCACAGGGATGGTTTTTTGCATCAAAGCCCGGGCTGAGGCGATGATGATAGGGTTCTGCAAAGCCGCACCCTTCGACAGGCTCAGGGTGCTGGCTTCTTCCACTTGTAACAGCGTGGCCAAGACCCGGATGCGCTGCTGGATGGTCTCGATGGCCCAGGCGATGTGTTCATAGGGCAGGGCATTAGGCTCGGGGAAAAGCAGCACGCTCTCCGGCTTGGCTGACCAGAGGCGCAATTGGCTGTAGAGTTGGTGGGCCTGCTCTGGCCGGGC
>CAZGKH010000144.1:0-8875 GCA_964525665.1 uncultured Anaerolineae bacterium
TGCTTCGGCAAAAAACGCCTCGCAATGACACAGCCGTGACTTGTTTCTTAGTAGGCGCGCTGTTTGCGCCGAAGCAATCCCCTAGCACGCTTGGAGATTGCTTCGCTCTGCTCGCAATGACAGATGTATAAGAGAGGAGATAAGAAGGGATGCTAGACATTCTTGTTCAAAACGGCACGGTCGTGGACGGTTCCGGCGCGCCCGGACATCGCGCCGACGTGGCCATTGCTGGGGATCGAATCGCGGAGGTGGGTGTGCTGGAAGGCGCGCAGGCCGAGACAGTGATTGATGCCTCTGGGCACGTAGTGACACCAGGGTTCGTGGATATGCACTCACACGCTGATTTCACTCTGCCTGTTTGCCCCACAGCAGATAGTCTGGTGCATCAGGGCATCACCACCGCCGTCGTCGGCCAATGTGGCTTTTCGCCGGCGCCTCTGCTGGAAGAGACCCATGAGCAGGTCATCGCTACGCTGGAAACTCTAGGCCTCCCTGTGCCCTGGGATGAGTGGTCCACCTTCGGCAGTTACCTTGAGTACCTGACACAGATCGGCACTTCGGTCAACGTCGTGCCGTTAGTAGGTCAAGGTATGGTGCGAGGAGCCATTATGGGGCTGGTCGCCGATTCCCCGAGTGAGGAGCAGATGACTAGAATGCGGAACGCGGTGGTCAAGGCCATGGAAAGCGGTGCGATCGGCGTCAGCACCGGTCTCATCTACCCGCCGGGTTCATACGCCTCTACAGAGGAGTTGATTGCCTTTACCCGACCGGCCGCCGTGCGAGATGGCTTCTACTTCAGCCACATCCGAGGCGAAGGCGAAACACTGCTGGAGGCCATTGCCGAGGCCATTCGCATTGGGCGGGAGACCGGCGCGGCGGTACAGATCAGCCATTTCAAAGCCGCTGGCCCTGACAACTGGTACAAGGCCGCCCAGGCCCTGGAACTGATTGACCAGGCGCGGGCCGAAGGGCTGGACGTGACGGCCGACATGTACCCCTACCTGGCGGGCAGCACCGGTCTGGTCGCCATGCTGCCCCAGTGGGCCCAGGAGGGAGGCAAGGAAGCCACCCTGAAGCGTCTGGCCGACGCGGAGACGCGCCAGAAGATGGCGGCCGACATGCAGTCTGCCAGCATTCTCCGGGTCGCCAGGTGGAACATGGTGCTGATCAGCGACTCACCCAGGAAGCGAGACTACGAGGGGCGCACCGTCGCTGACCTGGCCGCCGAGGCCAACAAGCCACCCCACGAGTGGGTCTTTGACGCGCTGTTGGAGACGGAACTGAATATGAACATGATTCTGTTCGAGATGTCCGAGGATAACCGCAAGCTGGCGTTGCGCCATTCCTCAATGATGATCGGCACCGATGGCTTTGGCCTGGCCACCGAGGGGCCGTTGTCCCAGGGGCTGCCCCATCCTCGCAGCTATGGCACCTTCCCCCGCGTGCTGGCTCACTACGTCCGCGAGCAAGGGGTGATGTCACTGGAAGAAGCCGTCAGGAAGATGACTGGACTCCCGGCCCAGAAGCTGCGTTGGACGGATCGCGGCCTGGTGAGGAAGGGCTACCAAGCCGACCTGGTGGTTCTCAACCCGGACACCGTCGCTGACCTGGCGACCTACGAGGCACCGCACCAGTACCCCGTGGGCATTCCCCACGTCATCGTCAATGGCAAGCTAGTGATTCACAATAGCACACATACCAAAGCGCGTCCAGGAAGCGTGCTCTAATCCGTCCAATCTACAGGAGGCTGTCAACAATGTCAAACACTATGCGAGTTATTCAGTACGGGCTGGGGCCCATCGGAAGCGCCGTGGCGCGCCATGTGGTGGAGCGCGCGGGACTGGAATTGGTTGGCGGGGTAGATATTGACCCGGCCAAGGTCGGCCAAGACGTCGGCGAGGCTATTGGCTTGGGGCGACCGCTGGGCTTTGTGGTGGCCGAAAAGCTGGCCCAAGTGCAGGCCGATGCCGACGTGGTGTTACACACCACCAGCTCTTACTTCGACCTGTTCAGGGATCAAGTCATCGAGATCCTGGAGGCGGGCCTGGACATCGTATCCACGGCGGAGGAACTGTCCTTCCCCTGGCTGGCCCATCCCCGAGAGGCTGCCGAGATTGACGCCGTGGCCAGGCGCGTCGGCAAAACGGTGCTGGGCACGGGTGTCAACCCCGGTTTCATCATGGACTCGCTGCCCCTCGGCCTGACGGCCATTTGCCAGAGAGTGGATCACATCAGCGTGACGCGGGTCATCAACGCCTCCACCCGGCGCGGGCCATTCCAGGCCAAGATCGGCTCTGGCATGACGGTGGACGATTTCAAGGCCAAGATGGCGGCCGGCCGCATGGGCCACGTGGGCCTGCCTGAGTCGGTGGGGATGGTGTTCCACACTCTGGGCAAGGAGCTGACCCGCTACGAGTCTGGCGTCGAGCCGGTGGTGGCCGAGCAGTTGGTCAAGACCAATCACTTTGAGGTGCCGCCGGGCCGGGTCAAGGGTCTCAAGCAAGTGGCGCAGGCCTACAGCGACGAGGGCGAATTCATGACTCTCATCTTCATCGCCGCCCTGGACGCCGAAAACGAGGCGGACACCATCAAGATCACGGGCAAACCGGATCTGGAGGTCAAGCTCCAGGGAACCAACGGCGACATTGCCACGGTCGCTATCGCCGTCAACGCCATCCGCCGGGTGAAGCAGGCCGCGCCGGGACTGGTCACCATGCGCGATCTGCCCATGGTGACGGTGTGGTAGCGGCAGTACCGAGCATTTCGACGTGGCTTATGGCAACCAGGAATTCCTGGCAGAGGTTGGAGTGCAATTGCACCAGGTGTATAAACTGCACGGAAGACAAAACGCCTCCTCGTACTTCATGCACGGCAACGACCACTCGTTCCCTCAGTACGCGCGCGCTCTTGCCTATGAGTGGCTGGATCATTTCTTGAAGAGGGACGTATGACAGGGCATCGAGTGATCGTGGTCGGAGCAGGAGCAGCCGGTTTGATGGCTGCTGGGCGGGCCGCCGGACTGGGAGCCGAAACGCTGCTCCTCGAAAAGATGGAGCGTCCAGGACGCAAGCTGCGCATCGCTGGCAAAGGACGCTGCAACCTGACCAACGTCGCGTCAGTGTCCGAATTTATCTCGCATTTCGGGCCCAACGGGCGCTTCCTGCGCCAGGCTTTTGCCCGTTTTTTCAACTCTGACCTGGTGACTTTCTTTGAAGAACTGGGAGTGCGCACCGTGACCGAACGTGGGGGGCGGGTCTTCCCGGCCAGTGGTCAGGCCCAAGACGTAGTGGACGCGCTGGTGCAATGGGTTGGCGACCGGGGCGTGACCTTGCGCACCCGCTCGCCGGTGGAGCGGTTGCTGGTTGAGGTAGGACGGGTGGTTGGAGTGCAAGTATCCAGAAACCAGGTTTCTTCCCAGAAACCTGGTTTCTATTCCGCCGATGCGGTGATCGTCGCCACTGGCGGGGCGTCTTACCCAGCCACCGGGGCAACAGGGGACGGCTATCGGCTGGCCCAGGCGGCGGGGCACACTATCGTACCCATTCGCCCCGCGCTGGTTCCGCTGGAGACAGCGGGCGACGTGGCCCCCAGGCTGCAAGGCCTGAGCCTGCGCAACGTGACCGTGCGGATGTGGGTGGATGGGAAAAAGCGGGCCGAGGCGTTCGGCGAGATGCTCTTCACCCACTTCGGCGTCTCCGGCCCGATCATCCTCTCCCTGAGCAGGCAGGTGGTGGACGCGCTGCGCCTGGGCCAGAGGGTAGTCCTTTCCATTGACCTCAAGCCAGCCCTAGACGAGGGCAAGCTGGACGCGCGCCTTCTCCGCGACCTGGACGCCCACGGCAAGCAGCAGTTTCGCACCCTGCTCAAAGGGCTGCTGCCCAGCAAGCTGATCCCGGTTTGCATAGACCTGACGGGCATCCCCCCGGACAAAATGGCGCACCAGATCACAGCCCAGGAGCGCAAGCGGCTGCGGACGTGGCTGAAGGATTTTCGCCTGGAGGTGACCGGGTACCGCCCTTTCACGGAAGCCATCATCACCGCCGGCGGGGTGAACGTGCGAGAAGTTGACCCGCGCACCATGGCCTCGCGCCTGGTGGAGGGGCTCCACTTCGCCGGCGAGGTGCTGGACGTAGACGCCGACACCGGCGGCTACAACCTGCAGGCCGCGTTTTCTACCGGCTGGGTGGCTGGCCGGTCTGCGGCACGGCAAGGAGTGAGAACCTAAGGGTCTAGAGCGCGCCTGATTGAGAATCATGCCTTGGAGGTGCAACATGCAATACTTTGAATTCAAATGGCAAACCGACGATGGGCTGTGGCTCTACGCCCAAGGTTGGCGACCGGAAACCGAACTCAAGGGAGTGATATGCCTGGTGCACGGGTTGGGGGAGCACAGTGGGCGCTACGGGCACCTGGCCACCTTTTTGAACCAGGCTGGCTACGCCCTGCTGGCCTTTGACCTGCGCGGCCACGGCAAATCCGAAGGGCAACGTGGCCACGCACCCAGCTACGCGGCTTTGCTCGATGACATCGCACACCTCTTGGAAGAGGCGGCCAAGCGTTACCCCCACCGCCCTCGCTTCCTGTACGGCCACAGCCTGGGCGGCAACCTGGTGATCACGTACGCCTTGCGCCGCCGTCCTCAGTTGGCCGGAGTGATTGCCACAGGCCCTCTCTTCAGGCCCGCCTTTGAGCCTCCCGCGTGGAAGATGGCCCTGGCGAGAATCATGTACCGTCTGTGGCCCACTCTGTCCTTGCCAAACGGGCTAGACCGCCAGGCTCTCTCCCGCGACCCCGAAGTTGTGCGCGCCTACAACGACGACCCGTTGGTCCATGATCGCCTATCAGCTCGTTTGGGAATGGACATGCTCCAGGCCGGCCTGTGGTCCCTGGGGCGCGCCGCCGAGTTCCCACTCCCCTTGCTGCTGATGCACGGCGGCGCCGACCGCGTGTGTTCCCCGCAGGCCAGCCGCGAATTCGCCGCCCAAGTGGGTCATCGCTGCGCCCTGAGAATCTGGGAGGGCTTCTATCACGAAATCCACAACGAGTCTGAGCAGGGGGCGGTGTTTGGCTATTTGTTGGAGTGGCTAAACGGTAATCTGGGGAACGAGTGAGGTAGCCAAACCTATGGCTAGAAAGAAAGACAAGAGCAGAAGAAGACGAAGAAAAAAGAAGAGAACCCCACCGCGCCGCCCCAAGCCTGTGGAGCTGGCGAGAGCCCAGACTCTCTGGGAGGAAGGGAAAGGCCAGGAGGCAATAGCCATACTGGAGAACCTGGTGGAGCGACACCCCCGCGACCTCGGCTGCCATACGCTGCTGGGTTCCATTTATGGCGACCTGGGCTACCTGTTGGAAGCAATCCACCACCTGGAAGCAGCCGCTAGACTGTCCCGCAGGGATCCAGAGGTGTTGCGCCTGCTGGGGGCAGCCTACGGAGAGTATTTCCTCCCCGCACACGCCTTGCTGACCCTCCGTGAGTGCCTCCGGTATGAGCTAAATGAAGAGGCAGCCGAACACGTGCAATTCATGATCGAGGACTCGACGGAAAAAATCGGGCTGGCGGCTGCGAGGCATGGCATCTCCTCCAGGAAAATGGAACACGCCGCCTACCTCATGGAAAGCGGCCGGCTGGCTAATGAACGAGGGGAATACACCGAGGCCGTGAAGGCAGCAAAGGAGGCCGCTCGTTTGGTGCGAACTTGGGCTGTGCCCCGTAACAACCTGGCCCTGGCGTACTTCGCCCTGGGTCAGTGGGACGAGGCCATCGCCGCCGAAAAAGAGGTGCTGGAGCGCATTGACAATCAAAACACTCACGCCCTGGCCAACCTGGTACGCTTCCTGACCGCATCCGGAAACACAGGTGAGGCCTGGTCATATCTGGCGCGCCTGGAACAAACCGAATCAACTGACCCCGATGCCTACATCAAGATAGCTGAGGCCTGCGCTGCCCTGGAGGAAGACAAAAAGGTGTACACCACCCTGAAAAAGGCGCAGGGGGAGGGAACTGAATTGAGCGCCTCAATGCTTCGCTTTCTGGGAACAGCAGCGGCCAACCTGGGCAAAGACCGGGAGGCTTTGGCCTACTGGCGGGAAGCCCTGCAGCTCGATCCCGCATCCTTCCGCATCCAAAACTTTACGGATGCCTTGCGCCAGGGGCTTAAGAAGTCGGCCCCGGCCTACCGCTTCCCCTACTTCTCAGGACAGGACATGGTCTCAGAACGAGCCTTCATGGACTTCATTGAGCGACTCGGCTCCCTTCGGATGTCGGAGGAGAAAACAGAGCAGGAAATGCGCAGCTTTGGGGAGAAGTATCCCTACGTAGCCGACGTCTTCAGCGACCCGCTGTGGTATGGTGATGAGAACCAACAGATCAGCTCCATCCAGACCCTGCAGATGCTGGGCAACGAGCGCGCCGTGGCTGCCTTGCGGGCTTTCGCACAGAGCCAAGTGGGAGACGAGGATCAGCGGACGATGGCACTCAACGCCTTGCTAGACCTTGAGGTACTCGGCGAAGACGAGCCAGTGAGACTCTGGCTGAAAGGCCAGTGGCGGGAGGTGCTCATCCGTCGCCAGCTCATCAGCGAAGACCAGGAGTGGGAGTACAGCGATCAGGTAATAGCCCTGGTGGAAGAAGCAACGACGGCTTTCCATGAGGATGAGGAAGAAAAGGCCGAGGAGCTGTACAAGAAGGCCATCACGCTGGAGCCCTGGGCAAAGCAAGCCCATGGGAACCTGGGTGCCCTGTATTACAGGCAAGGCCGCCATGCAGAAGCAGAGGCGTCTCTCCAGAAGGCCATAGAAATAGATCACGACTACGTTTTCCCCCGCTGCAATCTGGCCTCGATGCGCATCGCACAGGAGAGGCTTGAGGAGGCAGAAGAGATACTGAAACCCATAGCTGAACTCAGGACTCTGCGTCCGCAGGAGATCCTCTTCTACAACCGCATCAGCGCTGACCTGTTCATCGCCCAGGAGAAATACGATTTGGCTGAGCAATGCTTGGCCGTAATCTTGCAGCTTGAACCAGAGAACGAAGACGTTCAGAGACGCTTGGCGATGATGCAAATACTGCAAGGTTCCAAGAATATGTTCGCTCGCACGGAGGAGCGCAATAGGCGCAGGCGCGAAAGAGAGAGACAGAAGCCTCTAAAGGGCTTGGACTTGCAGTCCTGCCTTTCTCGCTACACCAAGGAGAACTTAACGGCTGTGGCCCAAGCCCTGAGTATCAAACAGCCGACGGGCATCAGAAAGGCAGAGTTGATCACTTTTCTGACCGAGTCATTGGCCCATCCTGCGGTGGTAGAGGAGGCATGGAAGAACCTCAGCACGGAGGAACAGGAAGCGTTACACTTCGTGTTAGCACGAGGTGGGGTGGCGCCATACGAAGAGGTCAGCCGGAAATACGGGGACGACCTTGAGGAATACTACTATTGGTACTACCGCACGCCAGAGACAACCATCGGTCGCCTGCGCCTGCATGGTCTGCTCTTCGAAGGCGTGCACGGGGACGAGGTGGTGCTGGCTATCCCCACGGAGGTGCGAGGGCTGCTGGCAGACTTGGGATAATAAGGGGAGCGCAGACGCAAGTCTGCTTATGGGGCGGACTTGCGTCCGCACTCCACAATTACCTCCTGGCGTCAAGGACTGACGCGCTTCAATCCTCGTCGCCGCCGCCTAGCTCTTGCATCCCCTTGAGAAACTCCGGGACCACCGTTTTGGGGAAGCGGGGCCAGGTCACGATGGTCACCAGCAGGATATAGCCCACGGCCAAAGCGCCATAGGGCCGGGCATCACGCAGAGCAAGGTAGAGCAGAATGACGTAGACAGGAGCCTGGGCGGCCATAGCCAGAGCTCGGGAGCGAAAATGCCAAATCAGAGCGCCAGCGATCAAGACGTAACTCAAGGCAACGGCTGGTGAGACGTAGCGGCTGAGAGTAAGATAGTAAAGCAGACCCAGGGCGACACAGACGTCCACGCTTAGATCGTTGTCCCCCAACCAGGTATGCCTTCGCTTGAGAGCACGCCGAGCCAAAGCGCCGTCCAGCAGGTCACTGACCCATCCTAACACCAAAACCAGGGTAACGGTCGGCAGAGCAGACTGACCTACCTCTAACCCGAGCCAGAAAATGACTAGAGCCAGGAGGAAACGACCGGCCGTCAAGGTGTCAGCAATGGTCTTGACATCAAGCATCATGATTCCCCCTTCGCTATTCTCTTGTCTCCGCCTTGCTTTAAGTAGCTTTCAGAACCGAGCCACAATACGGGCACTCGGCGGTTTGCGGGTCGAGCCAGGTTACATCGTCGGGCTTGACAGGCCCACCGCAAGCCGAACATTTGGCGGGCAACTCCCGGCGCGCCATTGGCCTGGCAGTAGAGGGCCATGCGGCAGGGCGCGCCCCAAGCGGCTGCCGTCGCTCGGGTGGAACCTCAGCCAGACGCGCCTCCACCTCTTGCCGCAAGGCCGCCGCCTCAGCGTTGTAGCCCTTTTCCTGCAAAGTCTCCACCATCCTGAGTATGAGCCGCTCGATCTTGCCAAACAGACCCGCTCGGCCAAAGAGGCGCAAAGCGTGCCTACCTCGTTCAACGGCTGCGGCGGCATTCCCCATCTCCAGATGGCAGCGCGCTGATTGCAGGTAAAGATCTCCCGCCCGGTTAAACATCCCCCGCTCGTCAGCGCCCCTGGCCAATCGGTCGAAGATGGGTGCTGCCTCGGCAAATTTGCCCCGATCAAACAGACGATTGGCCCTCGCCAAAACCTGACGGGGCCTGGGCCTGCGTCTACGTGGTGGAAATGGCATCTTACCCTCCCAGTGTTATTTATTCGTAACCGTCCAGCCCAGTGTCATTGCGAGCGGTTTTTGCGAAGCAATCCCCATCG
>CAZGKH010000145.1:0-1956 GCA_964525665.1 uncultured Anaerolineae bacterium
CCGCCACTTCCGCGGCCCAAGGGGATGCTGAGACCTTCCGTCGGGCGCGGTGGGCTCTCTCAGACCGCCATCGCCTGGCCATAACCGAGGCTATCGGCTATGAAGAAACCCGAGTGCAGTTGATGGAGGAGGTCGAGGCCCTTCTGTCTGATTTCGAGAGCCTCTGCCGTAGCATTCACATTATGGGTGAGCTTACGACCCGAGGCTCGGATGCCGTGGCATCCCTGGGCGAGAGGTTGACGGCTCGTATCCTGGCTGCGGTTCTGCGAGACAGGGGGGAAAGGGCCACGGCAGTAGAGGCGACCGAGGCTATCGTCACCAACGGCAAACACGGCGAAGCCGTGCCCCTCATGGACGAGACGAGAGAGACGGCCCAGGCCCGGCTCATGCCCCTTCTGGCTCAAGGAGTGATACCGGTGGTGACGGGTTTCATCGCTGCAACCAAAGAAGGGGTGACTACCACCCTGGGGCGCGGCGGGAGCGATTATACGGCGGCCATCCTGGGCGCTTCTTTGGACAGTGACGAGATTTGGATCTGGTCCGATGTGGATGGGGTGATGACCGCTGACCCCAGGGTGGTGCGCGAGGCCCGCACCTTGCCAGAGATATCTTACTCCGAGGCGGCAGAGCTTTCATACTTTGGGGCCAAGGTGCTTCATCCTAAAACGATCTTGCCTGCGGTGGAACGAGGCATTCCTCTGCGCATCGTTAACACCTTCAATCCTTCTCACCCCGGCACCTTGGTCGTAGCCGAGGCTAAGCCCGGCGAGTTCGCGGTGAAGGGAATCACCTCCATCAAGGGCCTGAGCCTGGTGACGGTGGAAGGAAGGGGTATGCTGGGGGTGCCGGGCGTCGCCGCCAGGGTTTTTACGGCCGTGGCCCAGGAGGGGATCAGTGTGTTGATGATCTCCCAGTCCTCGTCAGAGCAGAACATCTGCTTCATTATCCGGCAGGAGACTGTTGACCGTGCTCTGAAGGCCCTGGAGGCGGCCTTCGAGACGGAGCTGGCTCGCCGCAACGTGGACCGCATCTGGGCCCAGAATGGGGTAGCCATTATAGCTGTGGTAGGAGCGGGAATGAAGGGGACGCCGGGGATAGCGGCCAAGGTTTTCGGCGCCCTGGGAAGGCATACTATCAACGTCATCTCCATCGCCCAGGGCTCCTCGGAGTACAACATCTCCTTCGTGGTGGACGAGGAGGACATGGAGGATACGGTGCGATACATCCACCAGGAATTTGAGTTAGGGAGGTCTAGATGTTAAACAGTACGACTTTGGCTTTCATCGGCAGCGGCACCATGGCCGAGGCGATGATCAAGGGTATCTTGAACAACGGCCTGACAGACCCCAGTCGAATCATCGCCAGCGGTCCCCGCCCTGAGCGAGGTCGGGAGTTGGAAGAGCGCTACGGGGTCAAAAGCACCACCGACAACAAGGAGGCAGCGCAAGCAGGCGATATCGTCGTCCTGTCCATCAAACCGCAAGTGCTACCTTTCGTGCTGGACGATCTGCACGACCTCATCCGCCTCCACCAACTCGCCTTCTCCATCGTGGCCGGAGCGCGCACCGAAACCATCGCGCGGGGGTTGCGGCATGGGGCTATCGTGCGGGTCATGCCTAACACCCCTGCCCAGATGGGCGAGGGGATGAGCGTGTGGACAGGCACCCCAGAGGTGACGGAGGAACAGCATGCCCAGGCCAGGGCCATTCTGCAGGCTTTGGGCCAAGAGGTCTACGTCGAGAATGAGGACGCCCTCGACATGGCCACCGCCGTGAGCGGCACCGGGCCAACCTACGTGTTCCTGATGATGGAAGCGCTGGTCGAGGCCGCCGTCCACCTCGGTTTCTCCAGGCGGGTGGCCAGGAAGCTGGTCATCCAAACAGTGCTGGGCTCAGTGCTCTTTGCCGGAGAGTCGGGGAAGCACCTGGCCGAATTGCGCAACATGGTCACTTCGCC
>CAZGKH010000145.1:2056-5701 GCA_964525665.1 uncultured Anaerolineae bacterium
CCCTGGTTCGAGATCACCGCTCTGACTGGCTCGGAGCGTTCGGCAGGGATGGCCTACGGCGAGGCCTGCAACTGGGTCATTTCCGGCGATATGCCTGCTTCTGTAAAAGAGGTCATCGTGCAGGAATCTAAGCCCACCCTCGCCTCTCGGCTGGTGTTCTCCGCAATGCCGGCCACGGTGGCGGGGCCTATCGAGGAAGAGTTTGCAGCGGCTGGTTACGCCGTTTCCAGCAATTCCCGCAACCATCGCCGCGACCCAGACGTGCCTTTGCTGGTTCCAGAGGTCAACCCCGATCACCTGGCCCTCATTGAGACTCAGCGACGAAGGCGTGGTTGGAAAGGCTTCATTGTCACCAACCCCAATTGCTGCGCGGCCCCACTGGTGCTGGCTCTGAAACCGCTCTGGGATCGCTTTGGGGTCACAACTCTTAGCGTAGTGACTATGCAGGCTCTCTCCGGCGCCGGTTATCCCGGCGTTCCCTCCCTGGACATTCTGGATAACGTCATTCCCTACATCGGTGGTGAGGAGGGAAAAGTGGAGACTGAGCCGCTCAAGATTCTGGGGCAGTTGGAGGAGGGGGGCATCAAGGAAGCAGAGATGACTATCAGCGTCCAGTGTCACCGCGTGGCCACACGAGAGGGGCACCTGGAAGCTGTCTCGCTGAAGCTGGGACAGGAAACAAGCCGTGAGGAAGTGGTGGAAACGTTGCGGAGCTTTCGAGGACCTCTCCAGAGTATGGGGCTGCCCAGCGCGCCGGAGCATCCCATCGTGGTGCGGGAGGAGAACGATCGCCCTCAGCCCCGTCTCGACCGCGACGAGGGCGGAGGGATGAGTGTGGTGATCGGGCGAGTGCGGGAATGTCCGGTGCTGGATTACAAGCTCGCCCTCCTGGGCCACAATACCATCCGGGGCGCAGCCGGGGCAGCCATCCTCAACGCCGAGCTGTTGAAAAAGCAAGGGTATCTGGAGGAGTTAGGGTAATGGAGCGTGCATCCCTGTACGATTTCTTGGGTGATCTGGTAGTCTACCGCAATCTGAAGCCTGCCGACGAGCGACTGCGGAGTCCTCAACTTGTTGGGGGCGCCATCCCTCGTAAGACAGAGCCCGCTTACGCCCAGGCCATTCTTCACATCTTGGGCCAGGCCCAGGCCCTGCGGTCCGACCAGCGGCTACAGCGGCTCATCTACATCGGCGATACGGCCATGAACGACGGCCAGGCCATCCGCAATCTGGGACAGCATCTTCCCATCTACGGTTTCATCGGCCACGAGAGGATGGGGGAGAGCAAACGGATTGAGATTGAGGATGGCGTGATGTTGTCCAATCACTGGGAGGCGCTGGTTGATTTCATCCATTTCCTTCGGGAAGAGAGCTTTGCTTTCGACGAGGCGACGGCTGTTCTTCTTGACTTGGACAAGACGGCCTTTGGAGCACGGGGGAGGAACTCCCACGCCATTGATGCGGCGCGGATAGAGGCGGTGCGTCGCACCGTGGAGGAGGTTTTGGGAGGCGATTTCGATGAGGGGGAGTTCCGGGCCGCCTACGATGAGCTGAATCAGTCGCAATACCATCCCTTTACCGCAGATAATCAGGACTACCTGGCCTACATTTGTCTAATGGTCAGCGGCGGGGTCTATGACTTCACCCAACTGCTAGCTGACCTCGAGGCCGAGCGCATGTCCACCTTCGCCCAGTTCATCGTCGCCTGTGCTGAGAGGAAGATTGGCGATGACCTGGTTCCTGTTCATAACGAGGTCTACACCAATTTCCAACAGGGCGATCCCACCCCTTTCAAGAGCTTTCGCTACCGGGAGTACGAGGAAACAGTGAAGCGGATGGATCGCTTGCCCGATGATGCGAGCGAGGAGAGGGTTCTTGCTGAGGAGATCGTTATCACGCGGGAAGTGGCCGACACCTGTCGCTTCTTGAAGGAACGAGGCGTGCTCCTTTTCGGCCTAACCGACAAACCCGACGAGTCCTCCATCCCCCGACCGGAGCTGTCCCAAAAGGGATACCTGCCCCTACACAGGATCACGATGAAGGTGGTGGGGAATTCTGTCTTGAGGTTGGAGGTTGGAGGTTGGAGGTTCAGTGCACGTAGATGGGATTGGTGAATACCCAGCCGCGCTTTCTGAGGAGGAAGGAGCGATAGGCTTCGGCTCGATAGACTCCTCTTTCTCTCGTCGTCCACCGCAAGCTTCTCCCGCTTTTCCGGGCTACTACCCGTCCGTTCCGCAACAGCCGGATGTCGGCGCGCCGTGGTGAGCGCACCTCCAGAGACACCTTCCCCTGCAGAGCGATCTCCTGTCCCATGATCACCGTGGCAGCGTCGCTCTTGGCCGTAAAGCGAAAACCGCGAGTATCCCCCAGAAGATCGTAGGCCACGAAGCAGCAACCTTCTTTTAGTGCACTGTAGACAACTCGTTTGTCGTGATCTAACTGGCCGTGGAAAGCCTCCTGGCTCAGAATGTGAGTATTGACAGCTCGAAACAAGTAATCGTAGGGTTGAACCACTCGGCTGAGGGGGCCTAGACGATAGGTGTTGCCGTGGCCATCGGAGCCGCCGATGGCCACGGTCTTCCTCTCTTGCAGAAGCTCGTCCCATTTGGCCAGAGTTGCGGGGTGGGGGCCGCGTATGACCAGCCTGGGGAAATAGCAAAACAGGATGGCAACTGTTTTGTTGGGCAGGTGGTTCTTGAACTCGGACATGTAGTTCCATAGCTCGATGCCGGTGTAGCCACTGACCTGCCAGTCACGCCAGGAGAGGTTGGGCTCCTCGACGAAGGGGGGAGTGTCGTATTCTATGGGATGGGCCAGGAAGCCAAAGCCCCCCTGGTCGCTTACGGCATTGATGACTGCCTGGGGGTCATGGGCGTGATGGGCCACGTCCTGCTCAATGTTGAGGGCCAGATAGTGGCTGGACTCAGGCTGGCGATTCTCATCGTGGACCTCCTCTGCCATCAGGAGCAGGGTATTCCCGTGCCAGCCATCTAGCCCCTTGACCAGGACGTTGTGCTCCGTGGGGATGATGAAGTCCAGTCCCGCTTGGCTGGCGGTGTGGACCACCTCCTCAATAGTGGCGACGCCATCAGAGTAGGTGGAATGTAAGTGGATGTGGCCGACGTATTCGTTGGGGTTCATAACAGTCACTCTTTCTGGCTACACTCTACTGCTTTGGCTCTGGTCACGCGAATGAGATCCTCCACCGCTATCCCCAGGTTGATCCCTCTGCATCCGGCGCTGACGAGTACGCGCTTCAGCTTAGTTGCTGCTCGGTCAATATACACGTCGAAGCCCCGATTGAGGAGTGCCAGGGCCGAGATGCCTCCCACTTGTAGCCCTGTCAGCGATTCCGCCTCTTTGTAACTCGCCATGCGTAGCTTCTTCTCCCCTACGGCCTTGGCTAGCCGTTTGAGATCGAGTTCGCGGTCGCCGGCTATCATCACCAGCAGCGGCTTACCTTGGTTGCGCATCACCACCAGGGTCTTGTAGACCTGACTGGCTGGCAGGCCCACCACCTGGGCTACTCCCTCGGCGGAGTGCGTATCTGGCGGAAAGGTGTAGGTCTCGTAGAACACCCCGCGAGCGTCAAGCATCCGCATGGTGTTATTCTTGTCGGCCATTGTTGCCAAACTCCATGGTAAA
>CAZGKH010000145.1:5801-8845 GCA_964525665.1 uncultured Anaerolineae bacterium
GAGGTCTCTCGGCTTGGCCCGATTGCTCAAGAAGTATGCCACAATCCGCGCAATTAGTCAACCCATCGCCGATACCGTGCCTCAACTGGAATCGCGACTGTTCCCGAAGGAGTGAAGAGCTCTCAGTGAATAACTCATTGTTTCACAGTATTTACTATGTATTTATGGTATTTCTGGAAATTTTAAGGTAAATCATGGCTTTTCAGGTTGAATATTCTTGAAAAATATGGTATAATAGAGTTATCTCAACCAATTAGTGTGCAGGCTAAGGAGGAGCTATCATGTCTATGAGAACCAGGCTTTCGGACACCCAAGCGATGCAACAAGTGTTCCGTGCGGCAGACTTGACCTTGGATTTGACCAGGAGAGAGATCAAGGGCTGTAACGGCCATAACAAGCTTACTCCCAAAGAGTGTGAACTACTCGCGCTGTTCATGAGCTACCCAGGGCGAGTGCTCAGCCGCAAGCTATTGATGAAAGAGGTCTGGGAGACCGACTTTTTGGATGACACCAGGACTCTAGAAGTCCACATCTGTTGGCTGAGGAAGAAGATCGAAGAGGATCCTCGTAACCCTCAGAGACTGCGTACAGTTCGCGGCGTTGGTTATCGCTTTGGGTAGTGTGGCTATCTTGCTCTCACCCATTCTCTCTCATTGGTTTTGTGGGTGTGCCTATGTCGCATCATCCCATTCGGGATGGTGAGTACTTCACAATGCCTTTCCCCTGGCTCTTCCTCTCCGTAAAGCAATTCCAGTAGTTCATAGTTTGGTCAGAGATATTGCCAGAAGTGTTGGCTCAATTCTCCTTTTGCAGAGGGGCCTAGCCCCTCTGCGTCACCTGCTTGCTGGCTTCGCTCACTCTCCCCAAAACAACCTCAGCACACCCCCCACTAAAGCTACTGCTCCCCGGCTGATCCTGCGGAATTGACTGATCGGCTTGAGGAAATCTGCGCAAATCTCCGTGTTTTGATTTCTTGCTTTGTTCAAGAGAGTCTGGTATAATTTAGTAAGTTCAGCATTGTGAGAGCATCAATCTCTAGGAGACCGCTTGCTGTTAGTGGTGGGGACAAGAGACGATGGACAATCGCCAGGTAGCCGATATCCTCTACGACATCGCTGACTTGTTGGAGATAAAGGGCGAGATCATCTACAAGGCTGTAGCATACCGGCGAGCAGCGGATAACATTCTTAGCTTGGGACGAGACATTGAGGACGTCTGGCGGGATGGCGAACTCAGGGAGATACCTGGCGTGGGCGAGGCCCTGGCCAAGAAGCTCGATGAGTTGTTGCGCACGGGCCGCCTAGAATATTACGAGGGGCTGAGAGAAGAGATTCCGCGAGGGGTGGTTGAGATGCTGACCATTCCCGACGTAGGTCCCAAGACGGCAAAGCTGCTCTACGAGAGCTTGGAATTGACAAGCGTGGCCGATGTAGAGCGAGCAGCCCGGGAGGGCAGGCTCAGAGACCTGCCGGGGTTGGGCGTCAAGTCGGAGGCCAAAATCCTGGCCGGCATTGAGACCCTTCACCGCCGCAGCGATCGCATTCCCTTCGGCACTGCTTAGTCAGCAATTGGCGTTCGTTAGGACATCGTTGTAATGCTGGTTCAGATAGCCTTTCTACGGTGTGCTGATGGATGATAGGTAATAAACAGAGAAAGGAGCATCAAACATGTCTGACTTCGACACCCAAGGCGACTATGAGAGGGGAGTTCAGCGGCAGGCACGAGCGAAGGGTAGGCGCGGGTTGCCCTTGTGGCCTCTGGCAGTCATTGTGCTGCTGATATTGGTCGTGCTCATCTCTCTTTGGAACCCCTTCACGCCGCCAGCCCAGCCGACAGTAGAAATCATACCTACCGTCACTCCCGCTCTGCCAACGGTGGCGCCGTTTCCCACCGCTACTCCCACTCCCAAGCCTACGCCTACTCCAAGCGTCCCCACCGAGATCGCTGTCGGCGTCTACGTGAAGGTGATCAACACTGAAGCCGATGGGCTGAGGTATCGCTGGGGGCCTGGATTGGACACCGTTACCAAGAAGTTCATCGGAGATGGCGCCATTCTGAAAGTGCTAGATGGCCCTGAGGAGGCCGATGGCCTCACCTGGTGGCGGCTGGAGGACCCCGAAGAAGCGGACGAAGATTTGAAAATCGGCTGGGCAGCAGACGAGTGGCTGGAGCCGACTCTGCCATGATGGTCTCAGAGTGTGGTTAGACCTCCGAGGTCTAGAGGATTGAGACCTCGGAGGTCTGGAAATGGCTGTCGAATACCAACTCTACAGACCCAAGCGCGTCCTGAACAAGTACAAACGTGCAGATCACTGGTTTTGGACGCGCTATACGGCCCATCCCTACATGGGCTGTCAACATGGCTGTGAGTATTGCTACTGGCGCGAGAGCAAGTATTGTCCCTACCCTGATCCAGAGGATTTCTCCCGTTTGATCAAGGTGAAGATCAACGCGCCGGAGCTCTTGCGCAAAGAGCTCTCGAAGGTGCCAGTGGACGTCGTCGGTTTGGGAGAAGATGTCTGTCTACGAGCAGCTCTATCCCCAAGGCAGTTACGGTCCGCCTCGGAGCTACTGGAACCGGCTGGGGCATAAGGTTGCAGAGTTGTGCCAGGAGTACGGCATCAGTGACCGAATGCCGCGCCCCATCATCCCCGGTGAAAAGAGGGCAGCGAACAAGCGCATCGCCGAGTACCTGGCCGATAAGACCTATCGGCTGGAACTAGCGGGGTCTCAGGGCTATAGGATTTGGGCTTATCGCAAGGCCGCCTGGGCTATGGATGATCTGCCACAAGACGTGAGCCTGATCTACGAGCGGATGGGAGTGAAGGGATTGGAGAGCATACCAAATGTGGGGAAGAAGTTGGCCGGGGTAGTTGAGCAGCAGATTCATTCTGCGTCATTGCGAGGAACGGTGTGACGAAGCAATCCCCAACTTGGTAGGAAGCAAGTCTTTTGCCCAGTCCACAGGGGATTGCTTCACCCCTGCGGGGCTACTAAGAAACAAACCCCGGCTGTGTCATTGCGAGGCGCTTTTTGCCGAAGCA
>CAZGKH010000146.1:0-8836 GCA_964525665.1 uncultured Anaerolineae bacterium
GATGTCTACGTCGCAGTCGCAGTCGAGGTCGCCGGGGAGGCCGCAGGAATCTGCCGATAGCTCAATGATGTACGGATCACCCCGTCCCAGGTCATTTCCGCCCCCGCAACTGTCCGTGCCCGTCTCCTGCCCCCAATCGGAGGCGAAGACCACGTAGCGGCCATCGCGGGAGATGCTGGCTCGCGGTTGCACCCAGTAGCCGCAACTGCTGGAGCGGTGATGAACCAACCGCAGGACGCTGCCGTCGGTGTATTGAAGAAACAGCTCCCCCTCAAAGGGCCCCCAGCCATTGATGTCCCAGGTACCGGCTGTGACCAGGCAGACGCCGTTGGGTCCCCGACAGGAAATGTGCTCGCCACTCCCCCAGTCCAGCACTTGCACGTAGGTCGGAGGGCTGACGGTGGAGGTGCCGGGCAATTGGCGCACGCCGAGGGCAGGGCGGTCGTTGTCGGGCGGAGGCGCGGCCATCTCGAAGGTCATGAAGAACTCGGTGACGCCATCGGAATCCACGCCCAGGTCGCCGTGCTGATGGCCGTCGTAGACGCGGCCGACGAAGGCGCCGCTCTGGAGATCGAAGGTTTCCAGCCCGCTGCAGCGGGTAGTGCCGTCCCGCGCCCATTGCACCACCAGGTAGTTGCCCAGCGGGGAGACGCCGATCCAATCGGGCTCTGCTTCGGGCCACTGGGGATCGGACTCACAAGGGCCGGCGTAGAGGTCGGGAATTGGAAGTTGTGCACCGAGAGTCAGGTTCTGCAAATCAAGGGCGAAGAGTACGCTCTCGCCATCGTCGCGCGTGACCATGCCTGCCAGCCAGCGGCCGTCCTCTGAGAGTTCGTCGAAGGACTGGTTCACCCGAACGTACTCGTATTGGGCCGGGAAGGTGAAAACGGTGGTGGTCGTCAACGTATTCAAGTCCGTGAATTGCAGCCGGATGATGGTGTCGGCGTTGCTGTCGAAGTGGACGAGGGTGTGCGGCTGGGCGGGATGCCAGCGCGGGGCGTTCCACTCCGAGGTGTCCAGGCCAGCCACCAGACTCAGGTCACTCACGCGCCGGACGACGAAGCCAACGGAGCCATCGAGCAGCAGGTAAGCATTGTCGGATGAGAAGGCCTGGAGCTGGGAGTAGATGTGGGTCTCGAAGCCGCCGCTCTCGCTGGTATTGGAAACCCGCCGCAAGGTGGTGCCGAAGACCGGGTCAACGAACGGTATGCCCACTGGCTGGAGGGGCAGAGAGGCCGGGGTGACGACCAGGTCTGGGTCGGTTATGCCGCCGCTGCCGGGGGTTGGTGTGGGGGTCACTGTTGGGGTGGAGGTGGGCGTGCCCGGCGTGCTGGTCTGGGTGGGTGTGCTGGTGGGCGTGGCTGTGGCAGGCGGTTGCGGCGCGTCGCGGATGATGAACTCATCAATGATGCCGTTGGCCACGAAGTTGCCACCGGCATCGGCTGAGCCGATGAAGATGCTGCCGATGTCCGCCTCATCCCCCAGATCCCAGCCTCCGGCCACGCCGCCGTTGTCCACCCGGCTGTCGTTGACGTAAAGTTGCAGGCTATCGCTGGGATGGGTGGTATCCCACACCGCCCGGATGTGCACCCACTGGCCAGCCGTCCACACCGGGGCCCGCCAATCAGTCCGGGCGGTGTGGTCGGTCCAATCTGACGTGACCACGGAGAGGCTGAATCGGTCGCCCTCCGTCACACTGAGGCGCGGGACATTGTAGAGATCGCCAATGACGACCAGTGCGTGGGTGACGTCGTCGGCAGCGGCGTCGTAGTTGGGACGGTACCAGAATTCGATCTCGCCCCGGTCTAGCTCGACGTTTTGGGTGGCGCCGACGATGGCCGGGAAAGTGACGACTTTGCCTGAGCCGACGAACTGAGCGCCGTTGCCCACCTGGGCGGCTACGAAGTCGGCGGGGTCTAACGTCGTCGTGCCGCCTATGCCGACGACGGGCGACGTGATCGCCGCAGCATCGTCCAGCGTGGTGTACAGGAGCACACCCGGCGCGCTGCTCTCCATGACAGTCGGCACAGCCATCCCCGCCACAAGATAGAGGGCCAGGCACACGGATACGCTGGCACAGGTGATGAATAGCTTTTTCATGAGATGCCTCTGTATGAGCATTCAGGTGCTAGGCACTTTCACTCTGGTCTCTGTTCGCTGAAGGTCTCAGACCGAAGCGAGAAAGGGCTGCGGTCGGGAGACCTTGCCCAACACTGAGGGCCCTCTCCCTCCCCCTGGCCCCCTCCCTCTCCTAACTTTGGGAGAGGGAGGGGGTTGGGGGGTGAGTGAGGGCTTCAGCACTGTTCCCCCCAATGCACGGCGACCAGCATGATGTCCACGATGTCAATATCGTCGTCACCGTCCAGATCGTAGACCGGATCGTAGTTGTCGTCGCCCACCGACGTGTGCCAATGGCTGGCCACCAGCATGATGTCCACTACGTCCACGTCGCAGTCGCGGTCCAGGTCGCCAAAGATACCAACGACGCGCCAACCCGGCGTGGATGTATACACAATCTGATTGTTCGATGCGTCGGTGGCAATCAGGCGCAGTGCGTAATCACCTGCTTCTAGGGCATCGGGCAGTGCAGTCCGCCAGCGGTCCCCAATCTGCCAGGTCAGGACATCTTGCCAAATCCCCCCCGCTAATGGCCGCCAAGAGATGCGCACGCCTGCCAAAGTGTGGTCATCGGCCACGGTAGCTTCCACGTAACCGGTTTGCCCATAGGCCAGGACATTGGTCGGTACACCGCCAGCAGTGAGCCGGAAATACGTCAGGTAGGGTGGGTTGGGGTCCGGTAGACGTGTATCGAAGGTCGCTATGACCTCTGGCACAACGGGCTGTTCTGCCAGGAAGTAAGCGACAGGGTGAGTGACCATGAGCGAGTAGACTCCAGGCGTAACAACTATCTCGCGCTGGCCCCACTCAAGAGAGCCGGATACAGAGATCGCACCAGAGCCGGTCAACGTGAAAGGATAGCTATGGTCCACCAGTACGTTATCGTACTGGTCAAAGAACAAAAAGTATTCCCAGCCCACTGATGGATCCACCTGGATCTTGTCTGCCTGGTTGTCAAAGCGGCCGCTCCACCAGGCTGGCGTCAACCCGACCTCCCAGCGGTCCGCCATCGAGGTCGCCGTTGGCGTCACCACGCCTGAGCCGACGAACTGAGCGCCGTTGCCCACCTGGGCGGCTACGAAGTCGGCGGGGTCTAACGTCGTCGTGCCGCCTATGCCGACGACGGGCGACGTGATCGCCGCAGCATCGTCCAGCGTGGTGTACAGGAGCACACCCGGCGCGCTGCTCTCCATGACAGTCGGCACAGCCATCCCCGCCACAAGATAGAGGGCCAGGCACACGGATACGCTGGCACAGGTGATGAATAGCTTTTTCATGAGATGCCTCTGTATGAGCATTCAGGTGCTAGGCACTTTCACTCTGGTCTCTGTTCGCTGAAGGTCTCAGACCGAAGCGAGAAAGGGCTGCGGTCGGGAGACCTTGCCCAACACTGAGGGCCCTCTCCCTCCCCCTGGCCCCCTCCCTCTCCTAACTTTGGGAGAGGGAGGGGGTTGGGGGGTGAGTGAGGGCTTCAGCACTGTTCCCCCCAATGCACGGCGACCAGCATGATGTCCACGATGTCAATATCGCCGTCGCCGTCCAGATCGTAGGCCGGGTCGTAGTCGTCATCGCCTGCCGAGCTGTTCCAGTGGCTGGCCACCAGCATGATGTCCAGGATGTCCACGGCGCAATCGCAGTCCATGTCGCCGGGGAGGTCACAGGAAGGGGTAGGGGTCGCTGTCGCTGTGGACGTGGGAGTCGGTGTGCTGGTTGGTGTACTGGTCGGCGTGGCCGTAGGTGTTGGCGTGCTGGTGGGTGTCTCAGTTGGTGTTGCTGTGTTAGTCGGCGTTGATGTGGGCGTTGCTGTGTTGGTTGGCGTTGAAGTGGGCGTGCTGGTTGCTGTCGGCGTGTTGGTGGGCGTTGCTGTGTTCGTCGCCACTGGCGTGGGTGTCCATGTGGCTGTCGGGGTGCTGGTTGCTGTTGGCGTCGGCGTCGGGAGAAGGGGGTCGAGCGCTTCGAACCAGTTCTCGGCCATCACTATGTATCCTTCGACGTTGGGATGCACGGTATCAGCCATCAATGAGGCCTTCGCCTGACCTGTGGCCGGATTGTAGAAATCGTCCCAGTTGCTGGTAAACCACAGGTCCATTCCGGTCAGATTGCTCTCCAGACTGCTATTATAAACCGACACCCACCACGTTGCTAGTTCGGAAATGAGATTCGGGGGAATGGCCGAAACGATGATCCGGGGGTGAGAGTCGTCCGGATTGGTGTGGGCAGTGACAAGATCCACGATGGCTTGCACTTCGGCGACGGTGCTCTCAATGGATTGCAACTGAGCCAAATCGTTGCCCCCGACCAGCAACAGGACGAAGTCGGGATTGTCTTCCGTCATCCAACCCTGAGTGTGGTCACGGACCTGGTCGGCTCGCCAGCCACCCACCCCGTGGTTGATTACCTCGAAATTACCAGAACCGTAAGCCGCGTCGAGCATCACCTGCAGGCGGGCCGGATAGGTGTTCTCCGTCCCCGAATAGGGAATACCTTCGGTGATGCTGTCACCCAGGCAGGACACCACCTGGGTCGGACCGTCCCCTGAGACGGAGATAGTCAGTGCGGCTATTCCAGCTACAAAGAGGATTGTGATGAATATTCTCTTCATGAGACGTCTCCGTGTTTCCGTCCTCACGTTTCACGGCGTCAGCACGTTTCCCCCCAGTGCGCCGCTACCAACATGATGTCCACGATGTCAATATCGCCGTCGCCGTCCAGATCGTAGGCCGGGTCGTAGTCGTCATCGCCCACTGAGCTGCTCCAATGACTGGCCACCTGCATGACGTCGGCGATGTCCACCGTGCAGTCGCAGTCAAGGTCACCGAAGAGGGGGGTGCAGGTGATGGTAAAGCCATCGAAGGTCGTACCGTCGGGGCGGACTCCCACGCTGGTCAGTGTGTGCTGGTCTACCGAGATGCTCACCACATGCAGGGTGCTCTCCGCGTAAACGGTGTAGGGGCCACCGCTGACGGAATAGAGAGGTGCGCCACCACCCCCGGCGACGATGTAGTTCACCCCGTTCACCAAGCTGCGTTCGTAGTCGTGATCGTGGCCATTGAAGACAATCTGCACGCCGTACTGCTCGAAGAGGGGTCCCAGGGCGCTCTGGACTGATGGGTTGTCGCCGTGCGAGCCAGAGCTATAGGGCGGGTAATGAAAGAAGACGAACTTCCACGGCTGCGCCGTGCTTGCCAGATCGTTCACGAACCAGTTGTATTGGGCGCTGCCGACACTGTAGTCCTCGTAACCGTCCACCTGCAACGCCACGATGTGGGCGTTGCCGTAGTCAAAGCTGTAGTAGCGCTCATTATTCGGTAGGTGGAATAGATCAAAGTAGTTGGTATTGTTCCTCTCATGGTTGCCCGGACAGGGAAAGAAGGAGGCGGTCCTCAGCAGTTCCTGCTCTATGTCGAAAAACGTGTCCCATTGCTCGGTCACTCTGCCATCTTGTACCAAGTCGCCCGTATTGAGGATGAAGTTGGGAGACAGGGTCAGTGCACGATTGACCACACTCTGATGAGCAGTGTGATCGGTGCGATCATCGCCGTAGACCGCGAAGGAGAAAACGCCTTGAGTTGTGTCGGCGGCTGTCTTGAAGGTGCTGTCTTCGCTGAGCGGGCTGCCGTTGGTCAGCACGCGGTAATGGTATGTGGTGTAAGGACTGAGCCCCTCGATAGTAACGGCGTGATGCGTCGTGCTGAAGGCATCCATGGCTTCCAGCCCGTAGGCGTCAGTGAAGCCATACTCTACCACGCTATCGCCAGGCAAGTCCGTCTCCCAGACCGCGATGATTGAGTTCGGTGTGACCGATTGCAGGTAGGGCCCCTTGGTCAGATTGATAGATGCCGGCTCTTCACTGCCCCGTAGTTCCAGATCAAAACTGATGTCAGAACTGGTCACGGCGCGCTGGTGGATTTCCACCGCCAGGACATTTGGTCCGTCGTCAAGAATGCTGGGATCAACAGCGGTCGCGAAGAACCCGGATTCATCGCTGCCACCGACGGTCGAGGCGGCAAGGGTTTCGTAGTCAATGGCTCCTCCGGGCATGTTCGTGCGGAAGACCTCTGTCTCGTTCAGATAAACGACAGCGCCGTCGTCCCTCACAACGCGGAGCGCTAGACTCTCGAAGATCGAGGCATCTTCCACATCAAAGCTGTGCCGGAAGTAATAGGTGATGTACTTGTTCCCTGAATCGCCTCCGTAACTCACCACCGTCGCTTCGTCGCCGTCGCCATAACCCAGTTGCGCCGGGCCCGATGCCCACCCCGAATCGTCGAATCCCGTCTGTTGTTGCCAGGCCGTGCCCTGGTCGGAGCCGTCGTCGAGGTACTTCCAGCTTGAGCCAGTTGGGATCAGAATCGTGGAGGTGTCTTTTTCGTAGGAGTAGATCGGCTGGAAGTTGCCTTCGCTGACTGTATAATAGCCCAGGCCGTCGGCAGCGAAAGCGATGGCCTCGCCCTGGGGTTCTACGGCCAAGGGCACTGTGCAGGCGGTGCCCGAAAAGGCTTCCCAGAGGTTGGTTCCCATGGCCCGGGACCAATAGTAAGCCTGAAAGTAAAGCCGCAGGAGAACGCCGTCGCCAGAGGGCGAGACGTCGCCCCCGGTGACCTGGAAGGTTAGGGGAATGCTGTCTACCAGCTCAAGAGTCACCATGACGCCGGACGTGTGCGGCGCTGGGTTGCGGAAAACGTGGGCCATGTTTTCGCCTGCCCGGTCCTTCGTCACCAGGAATAGGTCGCCACTCACCGGATCTACCAACAATGTTTCGCAGTCATAGACCGCAGGGCCAGGATACTGCATGGGTAGGGCGTCTACACCGTCCAGGTCTACGGTCACCGGGTCCTGGGCGGTGCTGACTGACGGTTCAGCGACGCGATACACTGTTACCGACGAGCGCTGCCGCGCGTTGTCGCCGATATCGCCAGCGTAGATGTAGTCTTGTCCTTCCACCGGCCCCGGCCCTATGGCGATGTCCTCCCAATCGGTCGCGTTGGCTCCGATGAGATTATAGACTCCCAGGTGTTTGCCCTGGATGCTCATGGCATAGATGCGGGCCGAGTCGCCCGAGTCGTTGTGCACCCAAAGCACATCGGCGTTCTCGCGGCTGGCGGCGACGCCGGAGATCTCGGTCAAGAGGCTCGATTCTACCGTGCCGAGTTGAGCTTCGTCCATGAACGTGGGGCAGTCGGCCATGGCAGCGCGGGGGTGGGAGAGGAACAACACCATAGCAAAGCTCAAGCAAAGGAAAAAGGTGATCGCTCTCTTCAATGGTACATCCTTTCCGTTCGGCGTTCCGTTCCTGTTGACAAAAAACGTGCTCCCCGGACTGCTCGTTTCCGAAAAGCACGCTACGCCATGCTTCGGCAGCCCGGCTATCCTGTTAGCTGATAGCATTTGCTACGTCCTAACGTAGACCCGTGGCTTTGCGTCCCCATCTTTCGATGGGTTTGCCCTTGTCGCTAGAGGCTAGATTACTTCTATTGTATCATTTATTTGTTGCTTTGTCAATAGCTTATGTCGTGAATCTTTCGTGAATTTGGTTGGTGATCAGGTGGTCGCGTGGTCAAGTAGTCCCTGGTCGCCGCTCTAACTCGGTGATTCCTTCCTCAAGCAGCCATAAGATTCCCCCAGCTACATCGGTGATGGACTGAGCTTGTCGGAAGAATTCTGCCCCAGGCCCCACGGCCAGCAGGGGCACGGGATTGGTGCTGTGCAGGCGCGACCCGATCTCCTCTAGGTTGCCGTGATCGCTGCTCATGATGACGGTGGTCATTGGCCCAACCTCTTCCAATAGCCCGGCGAAGAAGCGGTCCAGCATGTCGAGGATCTCTAGTGCTGTCTCAGGGCCCTGCCGATGGCCAACTGCATCAGGCAAGAACGACTCGTAGAGCACCAAGTCGTGGCTGTGGCCAAGGCGAGCCAGATGGTGGCCGGCCGTCTCCGGCTCGATGATGGGCACCGGCATGTGTAGGTGCTCAGCGAGATAAAAGTGGGTGACGTCCCAATAGATGGCCTCGCCCCGTTTCAAATCCTCCAGGGTGCGAAAGGGCAGATCGGCGGCCAGGACACTGAGGGTAGTGGCCGAATGTCTGCGCTTTCGCTCTTTTACCAACTGGAAGTACTGGGGAGTGTAGGCGTTGGCGAAGGTAGCGCGGTAGCCCTGCTCGGTGGCCCTCTTGAGGATGTTGTGCTCGTTGATGACCTCGATGAGGGGGCCACTGGGGTAAGCGCCCCGGTGTCGGCCCAGCAGTTGCGCTGCGTTCACTCCGGTGAAGAGGGCCGTCTGGCCAGTCGCGCTGTGGGGCAAGCCCGGCACACCCATGAGGGCATCAATGCCTTTGAACAGCAGGCCGGGCCGATCCACATTCAGCCCGGCTACCAGCGGCCCACCCAACAACTGGCGCAAGTTGGGCATGGGGGCCAGCCAGAGGGGATTGGTCTCATCGGCTGGCCCCAGGCCCAGGCCATCCAGGAAGACGAAGATCACCGAGGGGGGCACGAGACTGCTCAAAGCTTGTAGCCAATCATCCGCAGGAAATCTTTGCGCCAGGCGATGTCCTCTTCTCCCTCGATGCCCTTGGGCCGAAGTCCGTCTATGACCCCCAGGATGCCGCGGCCTTGCTCCGTCTCCGCGATGACCACTTCCACGGGGTTGGCCGTGGCGCAGAAGATGCGGCAGACCTCGGGCACGTTCTTGATGGCGTTGAGGAAGTTGATGGGGTAG
>CAZGKH010000147.1:0-8776 GCA_964525665.1 uncultured Anaerolineae bacterium
ACTGGCGTGCGGCAAAACCTCGGAGGTCTTACCCCTCGAATCCATGTTGACCCGTCAAGTTTTTCCTGGGCGGAGGAGCTCATAGGGGGTTTTTGCCTTTAAGTCCACTTTGTGATAAACTTTAGGAAGAAGGGAGGTTTAGGAAATGACAAAGAACAGAGTCCTAACGGTAGCGGTAATGGTCTCTTTGGGCCTTCTCTGGGCCTGGTCGGCAGCAGTGACGGCTTCGATTGGGGAATTAGAGTTCGTGGGTTTCCCCGCCGAGATCGTCGTCACAGGAGAGGAGGTTCAGCTCGAAGGATGGCTGAAGTTCAACGAGGAAGACAACACCCAGTCAGCCAACATTCGCCTGTGGGTAACCGGACATGAGGGACGAGTTGAGCCTGGCTTCATAGCAGGTCCCCTGTACGATGGGGATATGGTCCCAATCACCATCTATCTTGAAGGAGTCGCTGGGGTCGCAACCATGCACGCCGACGACCCCCATTGCCCTTATGGTAGCTGGACCATCCAGCTCATAGGGGCAACACCGACGAACACACCAACAAGCACGCCCACCGGTACTCCCACCCCGACATACACACCCACATACACCCCGACGCCAACGGATACCCCCACCTCCACCTTGACACCGACCAACACACCCACACCAACAGACACACCAACGTTTACGCCCACACCAACAGATACACCAACCCCCACATTCACACCCACGCCCACGGATACGCCAACCCTAACCCCTACACCCACACCTACGCCCATCCCCAAAGCAGGTGTGCCCATGCAGTTTCCCATCGTCCAAACCAAAGAAGGGTGGGAGACATTGATCCAAGTGCAAAACGTGGGCTATGTGCCCACCGTCGCCTTGTTGTTCCTGTGGGGCGACTACTCCAGCACGTGCCCCACTAATGACCCCGGCCCCCTAGCCACCATCTGTTCCGACCCTATCCCCCCTGGTAGCGCCTGGACGGTGAGGGGGGATGTTCTGGCAGGAGCAGGGGCTGCCATAGCCTATCCGATCTCACTGGATCAGGCGGACGCAAAATGCCAAGAGGCCCAGAACGCCGTGGGCGATTCCTCTCGCTGGTATACCTGGATAAACAGTTGGGAAGCTGAGGCCCGAGGTGGACTCCTGGTAGTGACGATACACCGAGTGGGACCGGACGATAGCGGCGCCACCGTCGCCGGCGCTTACACCGGCGTCTCAGAGGAGCTAGATGAGCCGATCTCCTCGTTCTCCTACTTTGCCCCTCTCAACAAAAGGGCCTATGATGGCTTTGATACGGGGCTGAGTATTCAGAACTCCGGACGGGTCTGCTCATCGGTGTGGGTCTACTACCAGGGGCAGGATAGCTGTCAAATCGAGCATGCTCAACACATTGAGCAAGTGGCGCCAGGCGAGACCCATAGCTCAGGCGTGCCCGATGCTCTGGGCGATGGCTGGTTGGGATCAGCCTCGATCAGCGGCAATGTGCCCCTGGGCATCGTCGTGGACGAGTGGGGGCAGGACATGCTATTCACTCACCAGGTGCCGCTGCTGGAAGAGATCAACGGTTCTCTGCTCAGCTATGCACCTTTGACTTACCTGGGCCAAGAATGGAGCGCCGTCGTCCAGGTGCAGAACCTGTCTCAGGCAGCGCAACCCACTTTCGTGACAGTGGATTTCCTGGATGACACCGGCGACTCTATCCAATCGCTCAGCGATTGGATATGCCCCAACGGCTCCCAGAGCTTCTACGTCCCTTCCTTCGATGCACTGCCCGGACAGTCTGTAGGCGCAGCCGTGGTCGAATCGCAGAGCCATATCCCGCCACTAGGTGGAGACGAGATTCCTGGCTCGCCGGTCTACGCCATGGTGAAGCTGTTCAGCTCTAGCACAGGACAGGGGCTGAGCTACAATGCTGTACCGCAGCATCAAGTGGAGGGAATAGAGGCCGTTGCCCTGCCCCGACTGGTGAAGAACGATCAGGGCTGGAGCTCAGACATCTCCATTCGCAACAACTCAACCCAGAACACGCTGCAACTCACGTTTGACATCTACGACGGTGCTGGCCTGTTGACTACCGTACCCCTGACCATCGAGCCGGGCCACGTGAGCTATGTGAGATTAGACGACCTGGGCAGCGTACCCGATGCCTTTATTGGATCAGGGGTGGTGTGGGTTGCAGACGTGGAAGGAGAAGGGTCATTCATGCCGGCTGCCGTGGTAGTAGAGAGGGCAACCGGCAGCGGTGACTTGACCAAGGGCTACGAAGGCATCCCGCTTACTGATGGCTATCCTCGCAGCGATAGCCACGAGCCGACCGTCACACCGACAGTGACCGACACCCCTACGCCAACAGCCACGCCGAGTCCGACCGGCACGACGACACCTCTACCTACCGACACCCCTACGCCGACACCGACCTCGACGCCGACAGTCACACCAACGCACACGCCGACACTGATGCAGGTATATCTGCCAGTTGTCATCAAAGAATAACAACAATGCAATGGACAGGTGAAAACAAAAAATGCTAGCCAAGGTCACCAGTTGCGCTGTAGTCGGCCTAGATGGCGCCATCGTGGAAGTAGAAGTAGACACCTCGCGTGGGCTGCCCAGCCTAACCATCGTCGGTCTGCCCGACGCAGCCGTTCAGGAATCGCGAGAGAGGGTGAGATCAGCCATAAAGAACTCTGGTCTGATCTACCCCGGCAATCGCCTCACAGTCAACCTGGCCCCGGCTGACCTGCGCAAAGAGGGCCCGGCCTACGACTTGCCCATCGCCGTGGGCATCCTCCTGGCTTCTGAGCAAGCATGGCCAGACCGGGCCGAGAACTCCCTCTTCGTTGGGGAGCTCTCCCTCGATGGCGGCGTTCGCCACACCACTGGCATCCTCCCCATGGCGGCCTTGGCCAAAGAGGGCGGCTTTGACACTGTCTTCGTGCCAGCGGTAGACGCGCCGGAGGCGGCCCTCATCCAGGGAATAGAAGTCATACCCGTGACCGACCTCTCGTCCCTGGTCACTCACCTCCAGGGGCTGCGCGCCATCGAGCCGTATCACTATGACCTGGATCTCAACGCCGACGAGCTACCACCCTACGTCGTGGACTTCTCCCACGTCAAGGGTCAGGAGCACGTGAAACGGGCCCTGGAGGTGTCGGCGGCTGGCGGCCACAACGTGATGATGACCGGACCGCCAGGTGCTGGCAAGACCTTATTGGCGCGGTCCATGCCTTCCATCCTGCCCCGCATGACGACGGATGAATGCCTGGAGGTAACCAAGATCTACTCCGTGGCTGGCTCGTTGCCGCCGGAGACCCCGCTGGTCAAACACCGGCCTTTTCGCGCCCCCCATCATACCATCAGCCACGCTGGCCTGGTGGGTGGGGGGCGTTGGCCCCGCCCCGGGGAGATCAGCCTGGCCCACCGCGGCGTCCTTTTCCTCGATGAGCTACCAGAGTTCGGCATGCGGACCCTCGAAGTTCTGCGTCAACCCCTCGAAGACAAGCTTGTGACCATTAGCAGGGCACAAGGAACCCTCACTTTTCCCGCCAACTTCATGCTCGTCGCCGCCATGAACCCCTGCCCCTGCGGCTACTTCGGCGATCCTGTCAAGGAGTGTACCTGTTCTCTGACGATGGTCAGCCGCTACCAGAAACGCATCTCCGGGCCGCTCTTGGACCGCATCGACATTCACGTCGAGGTGCCCAGGGTGGAGTACGACAAGCTGACCGACGCTCGGCTGGGGGAGAAATCGGGGGACATCAGGGGTAGGGTGGAGAAAGCGCGGGAGGTGCAGCGACAGCGCTTCGCTGGCACGTCACTGATCTGCAACGCCGACATGGGGCCGGCTGAGGTCAGGGAGTATTGTCAGGTTGACGAGGCGGGGCGCAGCCTGCTGAAGGCGGCGATGCAGCAACTGGCGATGAGCGCCAGGGCGTTTCATCGGGTTCTGAAGCTGGCTCGCACCATCGCCGATTTGGCGGGTTCGGAGCGGATAGAGACGGCGCATCTGGCAGAGGCGATTCAGTACCGGCCGCGAAGGCGTGATTAGTTCGCAATCGGGTGCTATTCGTTATGGTATTCTCGACTCGTGGAGTCTTATCGCCCTAAGCCTGGTGGATACCACGGTGCTGGCGCTAGACCCCGACGGCGTGGTATGTGGCGCTACAGTGATCACCACCGAAGGGCAGTACGGCCTGCTGGCCTGCTACGGCGACGACCCGACCACGCCGGAGGACGAGGGCGCTCAGCCCGGTGATACCATCCAGTTGGTGGTAGATGGCCAAGTGCTCGGTGGGGGCACGTGGACAGAACGCGGTGACCTCCTGTGGAGGCCGCTGGGGAAAGCAGACCTGTGGCAACTGTACTTACCTATGATAAGAAAGGGGAGCTAGAACGGAGGTTAGCCCATGCGTCATCTTTGGATACTGCTGCTGTGCCTCGCCAGCCTGCTCGTGGCTGCACAGACGGCTCACTCAGTAGATGAGCTGCACCCCACGCCCTGGTTCGTTGACTTTCTGGGCGAGGAATCCACCCTGGGCGGCCAACCCCTGCCAGTCGGGACCATGGTCCGCGCCTATGACCCCAGCGGCGTGCTGGCCGGTCGCGCCGAGGTGGCCGTGAGCGGCTGGTACCTGATGCCAGTCTACGGCGACGATCCCATTACCGAGCTCGACGAGGGAGCAGAATCCGGAGACACTATCACCTTCACCATCAATGGTCAGCCAGCCGTTCCCCTGGGGCCAGACCCGCCCGTGTGGATTGGGGCGGGCAGCCGGGTGAACGTCGAGTTGGACGCCAATGCCTGCTCCCTGTTCGGCGACCTGGACTGCGACTGCGATGTGGACGTGGCGGACGTCATGATGGTGGCCAGCAGGTGGAGCTGCCAACTCGGTGATGACTGCTATGATGCCCGCTACGACCTCGACGGAGATGGCGATATTGACGTCGTGGACATCATGCAGGTGGCGGCTCGCTGGGGGGAGGGTTGCGCTACGTAGTTGAGCCTAGACCAGGTGAACGCACTTGCCTTTCTCCCGGTATTGCAGTATAATCGGATCAGCCAGAAGTCGGGTCCCCGTGAATAACCGCAGATCGCTAGAAATCACTACACCCTGGGGAGGAACACATGAAAACGCGACTCTTGAGCACCACGATACGACTAATCGGGCTCGTCAGCCTGCTCGTGCTGGTCTTGACGCTGACCTACAGCTTGACCCAGGCTAGCAGCAACCCCGGGCCTGAGTGGGTGAACTTCTACAGCGCCAACACCACTTTTCTAGACCAGCCCATACCGGCGGGTGCAGTGATCGAGGCATTTGATACCCAACACGTAAAATGCGGTCAGTTCACCGTCACCGATGAGGGCAAATATGGCTACTTGGCCTGCCTTCGCGACGACGCAACCACCCTTGAAGATGACGGGGCTGACCCAGGGGACGTCATCACCTTCACCATCAACGGTCTGCCGGCTGTGGCATCGGGGCCGGATGACCCCATCTGGACCAGCCACGGCGATCTACTGGAGGTTAACCTGGGCGTACCTGATAGTGACGGCGATGGTGTTTTCGACGACGGAGACAACTGTCCGTTGGTGTCGAATCCCGATCAAGCCGACGCCGATGGGGATGGAATGGGTGACCTCTGCGATAGGGTCCTCAGCGTGAACAAGGACGGGAGCGGGAGCGGAATGGTGAGCAGCGATCCGCCAGGGATCAACTGCGGTGCGGACTGCACAGAAATCTACGACGACAGCACCGTCGTCACCCTGACAGCACGACCCGATCCCAACTCCTTCTTTGTTGGTTGGAGCGGGGACTGCTCCGGCACAGAACTCATCACCACTGTTAACATGGATGACGACAAGACCTGCACCGCTGCGTTCGGCTATCCCGTCGGCGGCATGGTCGTGCCAGTGAACAAGCTGGAGCTCCTGGCCCTTCGGCCCTTCGACTGGTCTCAGAGCAAGCTTGGCTCAGGACAGGCGCCGTGGCTGGGGCTGGCGGCGCTGGTTTCGCTCGCGACTCTCACGGTTGCGCTGGTCAGGAGGCGCAAGGCTTAGAGATTCATATCCTGCATGATTCGCAATGTAAAAGGTTCTGGCGAACCGTCCGCCAGAACCTTTTATTTCGAAATGGGCAAAAGACGGGTGTTGAACTGCCCCCACTGGCAGGTTTGGAGGTAGTCTGAATAGCCTAGTCTCTCTAGCGCTCGTACAGCAGGGCCAACCCCATCAGCGTAGTCACGAACAGCATCAGGCTTAGCGGCAATCCCACGCGAACGTAATCTCGGAACTTGTACCCGCCAGGTCCCATGACTAGCAAGGTGGATGGGTGGGCAAAAGGAGTGAGCAGGGCTGCCGAGGTGCCCATCGCTACGGCCAGCAGCAGGGGGCGTGGATCGAAGCCGTGGCCTATAGCCACGCTGAAGGCGATGGGCGCGATTAGGGCCGCGGTGGCGTGGTTGGAGATGCCCAACGTCAAAACGGTTGTTAGCAAGAACAGCGCCGCCATCGCAGGCAAAGACCCATGTTTCGCTACAGGCGAAAGGACCGTCAGCGCAACCCACTGCGCGGCGCCTGTGTTTTCCATAGCTACACCGAGGGACAACATTCCTGCGATCAGAAAGACTACCCGCCACTCGATGGCGTCCCGCGCTTCCTCGATTTGCAGACAACCGGTGATGACCATCAGAATGGCCGCTCCCATCGCCGCCACTGGTAGAGGGAGCAGGTTAGCAGCCACGGCAATCACCATGCCCACCAAGATGACGATGGCCCACGGTGCTTTCCGGGTGCGGCGGGGGACGTCTTCGTCCTCCGAGAGTACCAGTAGGCCCGGCTGATCGTGCAAAAGTCGGATCTTAGCCCAGGGTCCCTGCACCAGAAAGGCGTCGCCCTGGCGCAATGGTTCTTCACTGATGTAGCGCTCTACAGGCTCACCACCCCGCCACAGAGCCAGCACCGTCAGCCCGAACCGCTCGCGGAAGTCAAGCTCGCGCAAGCTCCTGCCAGCCATAGACGAGCGCGGCGTCAAAGTGACCTCCGCCACGCCAACGTCGCCGACTAGCAACTCTGCTTCGTCCACGGTGGCTCTATCCCAGACAATGCCTGTGGCCGCCGCTGCGCGCTGAAGCCGATCCAGCCCACCCTGGGTCAGCAGGCGGTCGCCGACGCTGATCCGTTCCTTAGGCGAGGGGGCCATGTAGAAATGGGATTGGCGTACGATGCCCAGCACAGTCAGTCCGTGGTCTCGCCCCAGGCCGCTCTCAGCCAGCGTATGGCCAACAAGGGGGGATTCAGCGGTCACTTGGAGAGTGAAAATGCGCTCTGGCAGTCGGTAGAGACCGAGCAGTTGGCTGGGCAGCCGGGCGCGATGCAGCCTCTCTTCCAGAGGCCGGTCGGGGAGCAGCCTGCGGCCGAAAGTGACCATACTAACAACAGCAACCAGCACACCGATGATGCCAATGGGGGTTATGTCCAGCAGCCCAAAGGGCGGAAAACCGCCTTCGCTCAGCGCGTGACTGACGATGAGGTTTGGCGGTGTGCCGATCAGGGTGAGCGTCCCACCGACCACAGCCGCAAAGGACAGGGGCAGCAGCAGTCGGGAGGGCGCACGGCCGGTGCTGAGGGCGATGCCGATCACTGCTGGCATCAACACTGCCGTCACCGCCACGTTGTTCATCACCCCCGACAAAACGGCCGCGCCGATCATCAAAGCGGCGATGAGGCGCGGTTCGCTGTCGCCCGCCCACCGCACGATGCCACGCCCCAGCCTGGTGGCCACACCGGTCTGAAAGAGGGCAGCACTGACGACAAAGATGCTGCTGATGCTGATCACGACGGGGTTGGCAAAGCTGGCAAAGGCCTCGGCCGGTGTCAGCAAACCAACCAGCGTCAGAACCAGCATCACCAGCAGCGATATCACGTCGGCTGACCAGCGCTCGGACACAAAGAGGGCAATGGCGGCAATCAGAATGATCAGGGTAAGAGCGATTTGATGGGTCATGATGAAAAGTATACCACGAATCCACCATTCAGAAAAGTATCCATTGGTGCATCGCTTGTCGGTCGTTGATTGGACGATTGCCAAGGAATAGATACAGCGCCGACGATTCCATCGGCGCTGTATCCAATGACTTTGTTGAAAAACATCAGGGCGTGGGACAGATCCCCACTCGGGAGACCTAAGGACGCGGATTATTGGGGGTTGTCCCCACCGGGGTATCACTTTGTGGACAAGAATCCCCCTAACGAGTCAGGGATTCCCACCGTGGGAGCATCTATCAACAGAGTCAGCCGATACCCAGCCCCCTTCCTGTTCGGTCAATTGATGCTAGAAGTACCGCCCCTCGTCGAGCACCACACTGTCCTGGACGGAGCAGTACAGGGCATCCTCATCGCCAATCACCCTGAACTGACGATCCTGCGCCTGAATCGGCGGAGCCTGAAAAGGCGGCTGCACGTAGCGAGGTTGATTGCTCCCAGGATTCACGATCACCACCGGCGGATAATCTGCCCGCCGCTGTCGCATCTCCTGTTCATTGCGTCTCCCCTGCCTGCCGGTCACCGCCACGATCAGCAAGCTGGTCGGTATCGAGGCCAGCACCCCACACGCCACCCCAACCACCACTGCCATGGCCTCGGTGGACATCCGCTGACCAATGATCAGGGCCAGGGTCACAGCAAAGGCAATCAGCGCTACGGTTGCTACTCTCTTCATCACAATCCTTTCGTCTTCACTAAGGTAGCCAGGATGCCCCCCAGCTTGCTGGGGGGAGGAATGGCCAGCG
>CAZGKH010000148.1:0-8768 GCA_964525665.1 uncultured Anaerolineae bacterium
AGGCTGGGTGTTCCTCAGCGGTGGGGTGCTGCTCGTAGTCGAAGTCGTGGATGAGACCCGCGACGCCCCACTTCTCCTCATCCTGGCCCAACTTGCGAGCATAGGCCCGCATGGCCGCCTCCACTGCCAGGGCATGTTTGATCAAGCCCTCGTTCTTGGTGTGCTCGGTTAGCAAAGCCCAAGCTTGTTCTCGATTCATGTGGATCGCTGCCTCCTTATCTGCACCTGAGGGAAAGAATCAGGTGACAATACGGGAGATAGTATAGTACAAAAAGCCGCCTGCGTCAAACGGGTGCGCATCGGTTCATGTAAAATGCTACTTACCGAGAGAGGGGGAAAGCACCGAACTCTGGCAATTTGTCCAAGAAGCGTGCCCCTCTGTATGCCAGACTGATTTCGACAGGGTGGGAACATGCCAGTGGATACCGCACGCGCTGCTCCAGAGTCCAGATCAAATCATCCGTACATCCCCAGGTGTCCGATATACTGATTTCAGCACTTGAGGATTGCGGACCGGAGTGCAGACGCAAGCCTGCGGGGACGGACTTGCGCCCGCACTCCAGTGAGCTTTCTCAGGTACCAAGTTTGTTTCTTAGTAGGCGCGCTGTTTGCGCCGAAGCAATCCCCAATTCGCGGGGTGGGGATTGCTTCGCTGCGCTCGCAATGACACCAGGTACTCCTTCATAAGAGGCCACAGCCGCCTGTACATCTCAAACCGGCTCTCATAGAGTTTCTGTTGCCGCCGATTTGGCTCGAAGGTCCGCTCCAGGCTCACCATGGCCTCAACGCCGTCCTCGAAAGAGGAGAACACTCCTCTCCCAGTTCCGGCGATGATCGCTGCTCCCAAAGTACCCGCCTCGGTGATCTTTGGGCGAACGAACGGCCGGCCCATGATGTCAGCGCATACCTGAATCCATGCGTCCGACTTGCTACCGCCGCCTACCGCCCGAAAGTCGGCGATCTCGATTCTGGTTGGAGGGAGCGATTCGATGCACTCCCTCAGGTCGAACGTGGTTCCTTCGAGGATTCCCTTCAGGATGTCTCCCCTTGAGGTCTCAAGCCGCAACCCCGCCAGGACCCCGCAGGAGTCCGAGATGAATTCTGGCGGCCCGGTGGTGGTGAAGTGCGGCAGGACCATGATACTGCTCGGCCCTTCCGGAATCTCCGCAAAGAAGTCTGGGTACACGTCCCTTCCCGCCTCTTCCGCCTGACGATGCTCCGCGGCGGCAAAGGTGTCCCTGAACCACTTGACCAGCGACCCGCCCTGGTTGTAGATGAAACTCACGTACTTGCCCGGCACGGCGTGATGTTCCGTATTCAGCCCCCGCTCGATCATCACGACAGGCTCACGCCGCTCGCTGAAGACAGGCGTGATGCAGATAAAGGTGCCCATGCCATACGCGGTGCGGCCTTCTTTGATCACACCACAGCCCACGGCGTTGGCACATTGGTCGTGAGCACCGGTGACGATGGAGATGTTGGACGGCAGGCCGAGTTCGCCCGCTACACGGTCAGAAACTGTGCCGATCGCGGTGCCTGAAGGCGCGGTGTCAGGAAGTTTGGGGCGATCAAGGCCGGCCAACGTCAGTAACTCCTCCGACCAGGCTTCCCGGTCAACATCGAAAAGCAGGGTCCGGTTCGCCAGGGAATAATCCACAACGGGGTCTGCACCGAGCATGAAGGAGACGAAGCTGCTCCAGAGCAGAAACTTGTATGCCCGCTGGTAGAGATCGGGACGATGCTCCTTGATCCACTTCAACTTCGTCAGCCCGTAATGGTTTCCGAGCGTGTTCCCGTTGATCCGGTAGAGGCGCTCGTTGGGCAGGATGCTGCTCAGGCTCTCCAGATACTCCTCTCCTCGCGCGTCGAAGTTCAAGATGGAGGGGCCGAGCACCTGGCGATCCTCCGTCACCGGGATCATTGCTTCACCCAGAGAGGATACAGCCAGGGCCTTGACCGGATCCAAGGCAGAGCTGGATACGACCTGGCTTATCGTCCTTTTGACTTTCGCCCACACCTCAACCGCATCCAGTTCCGCCCATCCTGGCTGGGGCCTCTGGATGTCATACTCTTCATACGCGGACGCAAGCAGGCGTCCCTCTTCGGAGAACACAGCCGCCTTGCACCCTGTGGTGCCTACGTCTATTCCAAGCAGACTCATTTTGCGCTTCCTTTGAGTGTCCGCCCCCTCCCTTTCCCAAGTTCAGGAGAGGGAGGGGGTTGGGGGTGGGTGAGGGCCTACCCCACCAGCAGCCCCCTGGTTCCAGCCAGGCCGAAGTAATCCCGGGTGAGCCAGCAGGTGCGCTCATAGACCGCGTCCTGGGCGGCGGCCACACTGCCCGATTTCCTCAGGGCCGACTCATAAGCCTGTCGGATCTCGGTGCCGATGTTCACCTTGGCGATGCCCTTCTTGATCGCAGCCAGCAGATACTCCCGCTTCACTCCGGATCCGCCGTGTAGGACCAGCGGTACGCCGGTCGCCTGACGGAGCCTCTCCAGGTGATCGAGGTTCAGCCTGGCCTCGACCTTTCTCTTGTCCTTCAAGGTGCCAGAAACCGCCCCGTGGATGTTTCCTATGGCCACCGACAGCCAGTCACAGTCGGTCTCCCACACAAAACGCTCTGCCTCTTTGACATCTGTGAAGCCCAGGCCCGACTCGAAGAGTTCCTCGTATGGAGGAAGAGGCCCAGATTCGTGTCCCAACACCGCGCCCAGTTCGGCCTCGCAGGGTACGCCTAGCTGGTGAGCGAGATCCACCACCTGCCGCGTGGCCTCAATATTCTCCTCCAGGCTCAGGCGTGAGCCATCCACCATGACCGACTGGTAGCCCAGCTCAATCACCCCTCGGATAATCGAGAGGTAATCCACCCGCTGGTTGTCCTCATCTATCACAGGGATATGATCCAGGTGAATCCGTACGTGGTCGGGCTCGTTCCACTTCATAAACTCTTCCATGACAGCGGCCGGGCCTCGGGCCTCGAACTTGATCCATTCCAGGCGCGCCGTTTCGATCAGTGCAAAGGAATCCTGATCCACCACGGCCCGGATCACCGGCTCGACCATCGGAAGGTAGGGCACGTTGAAGGCCGGAACCACCACGCCTGCCTTTCTGGCGTTGTTGACGACGTCAGTGGTGCTTTGCATCTGTTATCCTCCCACTATTCCCTCTTTTTTTGTAACTACTCACCCTATGCTCCCAGCGGACCCTAGTCCGCTGCTCCAACGACGATGATCAACGCCAAGAACTGTGAAACATGCATCTGGGCAGGGCCACAGCGACCGCTGAGGTCACTGGACTAGGGTCCAGCGGGAGCAGGTGAGTAGGGCCACAGCGACCGCTGAGGTCACTGGACTAGGGTCCAGCGGGAGCAGGTGAGTAGTTATCCCTCCTTTGGCCATCTTCCTCGCCGCTGCTCGGATCGCCGCCAGTTTGTACTCTCTACTTCAGCGGGTGATCGGAATGAGGTCAAATGTGGAAGTACACGTCCCAGCCCATGTACTTACCCAGGGCCTCATTCACGGCGGCGGCTGTCTGTGACGGATTGATGGCCACGTGGTGCTCGAAGCCGTTCTCGCAAATGTGATGCAGCAATTCCTGGAAGTCCGGGATGCGCACGACGCCATAGCCGCCAAAGGTCTCCAGTGGGTCGTCGGTCAGCTCGCCCTCGCCCACGTAGGCACGGATGATGCCCCACGAGTCATCGGTGGACACTCGACAGTAGGTGAATGGGCCGCTCTTGGCGCGGCCTACCACTGTGCCATAGGTGTTCTCCTTGCCCACCGTTCCGGCGATGATGTCCTGGTAGTCCATCTTCGCCTCGGCAAAGAGGGCCTTGGGCCAGTTGCTGCAGTGGAAGATGACGCCCTTGTCGGAGTCGTCGCCGTAGTTGTTGTTCCAGTCCACCAGCGCGCTGGGCCTGCCGGAGGCCAGTTGCATAGCATACATGCCGATGGCGCCGGTGATGTCCGTCTCGCAGGCGCTGGGCATGAGCGCGTTGCTCATCAAGCTCATCACCGCGCAGGGCACGATGCCGAAGTACTCTTCCATAGAGGTCCAGCACTGCACCGCTGTGGCCACCAGACGGTTCTCGTTCATCCAACGCTGTGTCACCAGGGCGAACTTGGCCATCCTGGTCAACGCCTCGGCCGGGATGCCTGCGGTGGGCACGTAGGCTCTGATCTCGTCCAGCTTGCGGCGCACTTCTGGGTCGTCGTCCCTCAGGCGATTGGCGCGGCCAAAGGCTTCCGATAGGTCCAGCACCTCCACGCTGATGCCGGCCTCCTCCAGTAGCTTCTCGCTGTAGCGCACGGTGATGAAGGCCGCCGGGCGTGCACCCAGGGCGCCGATGCGAGCCCCCCGCAGGCCGCCTACCACCCGGCAGGTGCCGGCAAACTGGCGCAGGTCTTGGCGGAAGTCCTCGGAGTCCGGTACGACGGTATGCAGCTCGGTGAGGCTGAAAGGAATGCCGTACTGCACCAGGTTGTTGCAAACGGACATCTTGCCGCAGAAGCTGTCCCGCCGATCCGCCAGGGTCATTTTATTGGCGTCGTCGGGGAAGGCCTGGATCAGCACCGGCACGTCCAGGCTGGACATGCGCAGCGCGTTGGCCACCCCCCGCTCGTCGCCGAAATTGGGCAGAGTCACCAGCACGCCGTCAATCTCATCGCGGTGCTGCTTGAACAGGGCAGCGCATTTCTCAGCGTCCTGCAGCGTCTCTACCGAGCCGAACTTGGTAGCTTCAGGACTCAGGATTACCGCTGTAATCCCTTCTTCTTCCAGCACCCGCAGAACCTCCGCGCGGCCGCTCTCGCAGAGGTGGTCGGGGAAGAAGCCCCGATTGCCAACGATGATGCCTAGCGTTGGTTTGTTCATTATTGTTTTCCTCACTTTCAATTGTGAGTGATTCAACCAATGACAAATGTCATCGCCGCTACGGAAAGCGGTGGAAGTTCCAAAGACGTCTCACCGCCAGTGATTTGAACATCTGCGAATGAACGCGCTCTGACCACGTCCGGTTGCTCAAACGAGTTAGCTGCCTTGGCGTCGGGTCCGGTGAGGAGTTCGGCGCTGTCTAAAGCGACGATAGCCCGGTCGGTGAGTTTGACGCGCACGCTCGCGGGCTCATGCAGGCTGCGGTTGGTGGCGAAGACATACAATCTATTATCGTTGAGAATCGCGCTGGTGTCAAGATAATGCACTTGCCCGTTGATCTTGCCTTCATACGTCGGCCCGTCCACGACTGGCCTGAGCGAAATACCTTCCTGCCGCTGCGAAAACATCTCCAAAGGGTAGAAGATGGATTGGATCAGCATCTCGTCGCCGCGCGTGAGGATCGGCGCGATGACGTTGACGATCTGGGCGATGTTGGCGATCTTGACTACGTCAGCGTGGCGGACAAAGCTGTTCAGGAAACCCGCCACGACGAGCGCATCTTCGAGGTTATACACTTCCTCGATCAGGTGAGGGGCGAATTTGCCCTCGCCGTCCCTCTGCATGTTCTTGTACCAGACATTCCATTCGTCGAAGCAGAGGTAGGCCCGTTTTTTGCTGCGCCGCTTGCCCCCTGGTCCTTTGGCACTTAGTCCTGTACGGCCTAAGTACAGGGCCCAGGGACGAAGGGCCTGGATGAAGCGGCAGACGGCGTCTATCTCCTCTATCTGGCGATCTATCGAGTTGGTAATGGCGAGAAAGTCAGGCGTGTCGTCGTCGGGGTTGCCCACGTATCGGTGCAGGCTGACGTAATCGGCCAGGTCGCCGACGACCTCTAGCACCTGGTGATCCCATTCCATGTACGTCGGCATATCAGGGCTGGACGAACCGCAGGCGACCAACTCGATGGACCTGTCCACGTCTTTCATCATCTTTGCCGCCTGTTGAGCGCGAATGGCGTACTGGTCGGCGGGGACGTGTCCAAGCTGCCAGGGGCCGTCCATCTCGTTGCCCAGGCACCACAGCTTGACCGCGTGTGGCTCGGCTGTAAGCGCAGCGACGCCGTTAGCAGTGCGCATGTCGGCGTACTTGGTCCCAGCCGGGCAATTGCAGTACTCCACCCAGTTACGGGCCTCTTCCGGCGTGCCGGTGCCCAGGTTGACGGTAAGCATCGGCGTCCAATGCATCTTTCGACAGAGCTTGATGTATTCATCCGTGCCAAAGCGGTTGGGCTCGATGCTTTGCCAAGCCAGTTCGCGCACGGTGGGCCGCTGCTCGCGCGGGCCGATGCCATCTATCCAGTGATAGCCTGAGGCAAAGTTTCCGCCGGGATAGCGCATGGCCGTCATATTCAACCGACGCAGCGTCTCCATCACGTCGGTGCGAAAGCCGTCTTCGTCGGCATAGGAGCAATCTGGGTCGTACACACCTTCGTACACAGCACGCCCCATGTGTTCCAGAAAACCGCCAAAGATGCGCGGGTCTACCGCGCCGATTTGATGTTTTGTGTGCAGCGTGATTGTAGTCAGGTCCATTTTTCTTTACGTAACTCGTCCGGCGGCAGCGCGGCCACGTAGCCGCCCGGCCCGCTGCCTAGGATAGCGATGTCGGTCTGAATCGTCATGCTCACCTATCCCAACAGTAGATAAGGGTTTTCGACTAACTGCTTGATCCGTTGTAGGAAACGGGCCGCTGGCGCACCGTCCACCACCCGGTGGTCGAAGGTCAGGCTCAGCGTCCACATCTGCCGCGCTACGATCTCACCATCGCAGACGACCGGCTTGGGTTGGATGCGCCCCACGCCCAGTATGGCTGCTTCCGGCGGATTGATGATCGGTGTGAAGGCGTCCACCTCATACATGCCCAGGTTGGTGATAGTGAACGTCCCGCCGGTCAGGTCGTCGGGCAGAGATTTGCCGGCCCGCGCCCGTTCCACCAGCGCACGGAACTCGGACCCAAAGGCGCGTAGGCTCTTCTGATGGGCATCCCGGATCACCGGTACCAGCAGACCCCGCTCAGTATCCACCGCCACGCCCAGGTTGACCGCCGATAGCCGCTCGGTGGCCTGTCCATCGGCGCTGAGGCGGGCGTTCATGTAGGGGAACTCGCGCAGCGCGCGGGCGACGATGAGGCCCAGCAGGTCGTTGTAGCCCGGCGCAAAGCCCCACTCGTCGGCCACGTCTGCCTTGAGTTGCTCCCGCGTTTCGACGAAAGCGGTGGCGTCGGCCTCGATGACCAGAGTGACGCGGGCTGTCTCACGCACGCTGGCCGCCATGCGCTCGGCAATGATGCGCCGCAGCCCGGTGAGAGGCACACTCTCGACAGCCAATTCCTCAGCCGGCAGGACAGGTTGGGCCGTTGCCGTCACGTCTGCCTTCATGACCCGACTGCTGACACCAGTGCCGCTGACCGCTACCAGGTCTACGCCCAGGGTCGCCGCCGTTTTGACCGCCGTGGGCGTCGCTTTAGGCCCTTCGACAGCCCTTCGACGGAGCTCAGGACAAGGCTCAGGACGTGGCCGCTGCTCCAAATAGGCCAGCACGTCCCGCTCGACGATGCGTCCGCTGGGGCCGGAGCCGGTCACTAGCGCCAGATCTACCCCCTTCTCCCGCGCCAGCCTCCGGGCTCGCGGCGAAGCGAAGATACGGGTTTCAGGTTTCAGGGTTTTAGGTTTGAAAGCTTCAGGTTGCGCAGCTTCGTCAACCTGAAACTCGGAACCCGAAACCCGAAACTGTGGCTCATAGGCCGCGATGTCCTCGTCGGCCTTGCGGGTGATCAGCGCCACCACGGTGAGCACCGATACAGTCTCTCCCACCGGCACCAGGATCTTGCGCAAAAAGCCCCGCGCCGTGGCCTCCACCTCCAGCGTGGCCTTGTCCGTTTCCACCATGAACAACACCTCGCCGCGTTGGATCGGGTCTCCCTCCTGCTTCAGCCACTCGACGATAGTGCCCTCTTCCATTGTCTGCCCCAGCTTGGGCAGAATGACTTCCGTCACCATTGGCCTCGCTCCTTCAATATCTGATCTCTAATCTCCAACCTCCAACCTCTAACCTCCAGCCTCTCTACCGCAACACCTGGCGGATGCCGGCGATGATGGCCTCCACATTGGGAATGGCCGCGTCTTCCAGCGGCTCGCTCATGGGGATAGGCACGTCCGCGGCACAGACCCGCACCACCGGTGCATCCAGCCAGTCGAACAACTCCTCCTGGATGCGCGCGGCCAGTTCACTGACAAACGACCCCGTCTTGCAGGCCTCGGTGACGCCCACTGCGCGCCCCGTCTTCTTCACCGACGTAGCCACCGTGTCCATGTCCAGCGGCTTGAGGGTGCGCAGGTCAATCACCTCCACGCTGATCCCCCCCTCCGCCAACTGCTCGGCGGCCTCCAACACCCGCTGCACCATGCGCGAGTAGGTGATCACCGTCACGTCGGAGCCCTCGCGCTTGACGTCGGCCACCCCAAAGGGGATGACGTAGTCCTCGTCGGGCACATAGCCCTCGATACCGTAGAGCATCTTGTGCTCGATGAACATGACGGGGTTATCGTCGCGGATGGCCGCCTTGAGCAGCCCTTTGGCATCGTAGGGAGTGCTGGGCATGACGACGTAGATGCCGGGGAAGTGCACCCAGAGCGCTTCTAGCGATTGCGAATGGTGGGCGGCGATGGATCGCCCAGTACCTCCCTCAGTGCGAATGACCATGGGCACAGTCGTCTTGCCGCCGAACATGTAGCGGTTCTTGGCCCCCTGGTTAGCGATCTGGTCCATGGCCAGCGGTGTAAAGTCCACGTACATGATCTCGGCCACGGGCCGCAGGCCACACATGGCCGCGCCCA
>CAZGKH010000149.1:0-8719 GCA_964525665.1 uncultured Anaerolineae bacterium
TCGGCAGCTTCCAGGGGGCGCTGTCCAATATGCCTGCCTCAGACCTGGGGGCGGTAGCCATCAAGGCGGCAGTGGAACGGGCGGGCATTGACCCAGACTCTATCGCCGAGGTGCTGATGGGAAACGTAGTACAGGCTGGACAAGGCCAGGCACCCGCTCGCCAGGCAGCCATCAAAGCCGGCCTCCCTGACTCCGTGGGGGCGACGACGGTGAACAAGATCTGTGGTTCGGGCCTGAAGACGGTGATGCTGACGGCGGCGATGATCGGGGTTGGCGACGGCGAGATTTTCGTCGCCGGTGGAATGGAGAGCATGAACATGGGACCTTACGTCCTGCCCCAGGCCCGCTTTGGCTACCGTCTGGGCAATGGCCAACTGGTGGACGCTATGGTCTACGATGGTCTGTGGTGCACTTTTGCCGACCACCACATGGGCCTATCCGCTGAGTGGATAGCCAAAGAGTACGGCCTAAACCGCCAGGAGTTGGACGAGTGCGCTTACCGCAGTCATAAAAAGGCCATCGCTGCCATTGATGCGGGGAAGTTTGAGAAGGAAATCGTGCCGGTGAAGGTGCCTCAGCGCAAGCGGCCGCCCATTCTCTTCGATACCGACGAGTGCCCCCGCCGCGATACCTCACTGGAGGCTCTGGCCAGGCTCAGGCCTGCTTTCCAAAAGGACGGCCTGGTGACGGCTGGCAATGCGCCGGGCATCACCGATGGGGCAGCGGCGGTGGTAGTGATTAGTCGAGAGAAGGCCGAAAAGTTGGGGATAGAGCCGCTGGCGCGGATCGTCGGCTACGATCAGGCGGCGGTGGAACCGCTGAAGGTTTTCACCGCCCCCATCTTAGCCGTGCGGAAGCTGCTGGCGAAGACCGGCTACAGTCTGGACGATCTCGACCTCATTGAGGCCAACGAAGCCTTTGCCGCCCAGATTGTGGCCAACGGCAAGGCCCTGGGCTGGGACTGGGACAAGGTGAACGTAAACGGCGGAGCCATCGCCCTGGGCCATCCCATTGGCTGCAGCGGGACACGCATCCTGACCACCCTCATCTACGCCCTGAGGGATCGCGGCCTGAAGACCGGCCTGGCCACCCTCTGCCTGGGGGGAGGAGAGGCGGTGGCGATGATCATAGAGTTGACCTGAATAAGTCCTATGTTGGGCGAAGACCTTATGTTGGGCGAAGACCTTATGTTGGGCGAAGACCTTATGTTGGGCGAGGTCTCCGACCGATGCCCCTTTCGCCTCGGTCGGAGACCCTCGGCGAACGGATACTCACGAACGGGCACCCACTCCTCACAAATCCTCAGCCACCCACCCCAATCCAAGCCCTTCCAGCTTCTCCCGGCTTGGCTTGCCCGTTTCCGGGTCCCAGTCCCTGGCCTGGTAGTACTCCCTGAGCATCAACTCCAGGTCGGGGACGTGGCCCTCGGTTCCGCCCTCGTTCAGCGGCGCGAGCAGCAGCTTGGGCAATCGGTCGTCCTCCCGCGTCAGGCCGAGGCGGTTGTTGAGGGATCGCTTCAGGTTCCAGATGCGCTCCCCCGCGAGCAATATGTCGTCAAGGGTCACTTCCCAGCCGGTGGCTGCTGCCAGCAGGTCAGCATAGCTCTGGACGGGGGCGTTGGAGAAGTAGCACACGATGAGGGCATTGCAGAAGCTGCGCCAGTCTTGATGGCGAGCCACAATCTGGGCCTTGCCTTCCGCCTGAAAACGGTCGGACATAGGAATCCCCAACTCATCCACTGATCGCCCACTCTCCACCCAATACATATCGCTCTGATTGTGGCTTGCCCCAAGGGGAGAGATGACGTAGACCAGGGCCATGGCTGGAAAGGCGCGGGGATCGTGCATACCCAGCTCCAGGCCGTTGACTTGGATGGCTAGCTCCTCCGCTCCAAACCGCTGACCCAGCCGTCGCGAGCCCTCAGCCAGGGCATCGCCAAAGCCCTCCCTTCGCGCGATCATCCCGATCAGCTCGGCCACTGTGTCCGGATCGCCCCATCGCAGAGCCAGGCCGCCCGTGTCGGCGGGGCCGATTACACCGCTCCCGAAGAGATAATGGGCGAAAGCAATGGTGGAGCCAGTGCTGATGGTGTCCAGTCCGTAGGCGTCGCAGAGGTGGCCCAGGTAGGAGACGGCCGGAAGGTCGTCAATGAGCAGCATAGTGCCCAAAGCAGCCACGGTCTCGTACTCTGGTCCCTTGGTCTCCTTTAGCTTATACCTACCCTCTTTCACCTCAACCTTGCGTCCGCAGGCGACGGGGCAGCCATAGCAGGTGGAGCGGCCGGTGAGGATGGTCTCGCCCATAGTTGAGCCGCTGAGGGCATACGCCTCAGGAAACTCCCCTTCGGTAAAATAGCGGTTGGGAACGCTCCCCAAGTACATGAGGTAATCGAGGGTTCCTGCCGTCCCCGTGACCCGAAGCACCTCGGTGAGGGAATCATCCTTAATGATGCTTAACATCTCCCGGACGATGGTCTTGAACCGCGCCTCCTCGGCCAGGGACACCTGTCCATTGCCGCGCACGGCCACAGCCTTGAGGTTCTTGGAGCCCATGACCGTACCCATGCCGGTTCGGCCTGCTGCTCGCCCCTCATCATTCATGATCGTTGCATACTTCACCAGGTTCTCGCCGGCCGGACCGATGCAGGCCACTCTGGTCTTAGCGTCGCCCGCTTCCTGCCTGATGGTTTCCTGAGTTTCGTAGGCGCCCTTGCCCCAGAGGCGCCTGGCGCCTCGGAGGGTGGCCTTGCCATTGGCGATGTGCAGGTAGACCGGTTCCGGTGATTTGCCTTTGATGATGATGCCGTCGTAGCCAGCGAAGCGCATCTCTGGCCCAAAGAAGCCGCCAGCATTGGCCTCGCCCCACAGGCCAGTGAGGGGCGAGCGGGCGCAGACCACGAAGCGGCCACAGGACGGGGCGCGGGTGCCGGTGAGCGGGCCGGTCATGAAGAACAGCGGATTGGCAGGATTTAACGGATCGAGGTCAGGATCCAGTGAGTCGTAGAGATAGCGAGCGGCCAGGCCGCTGCCGCCGGTGAATTGGCGAGCGTAGTCTTCGTTCAGGGGTTCGTCTTCAATTTTGCCGCTGGTCAGGTCAACGACCAGCAGTTTGCCCAGGTAGCCGTTCAAGTCGCCCTCCTTAAGAACTGGCAAACGAGGCCGCTGAATGGAATTCGATGTCTTAAGCTGAGAAGGCCCCTCAAGGCCTGATTTCAGCGCCTGAGGGCGCTTTTCAACCTCAGACGGGGATTTCAATCCTCGGCCCGAAATAGCGATAGCTTAAGAAAGCCAAGATCTGTTCTGTGAAAAGGTCCTAGAAATCAACAGTCTTGCCCTCATACGCATACCAGAACAGTCTTGCAAGCTCCTCCCGATCCGGAATGCGGGCGCTGGTCACGGTGTCGTTCTCGCCGTCCTCGATCATTTTCTGCAAGGCGGCCTCAAAGTCCTCCCGCGAGATGCCCAGCTCTTGGACCGACGTGGGCTGGTTGATGCGCCGCGCCAGGTCTCGCACGGCCTCGACCAGGCTGGCCGCCCCTTCTGCATCGGAAGCGGTGCCCAATCCCAGAAAACGAGCGATCTCCGCGTAGCGCGCCGGGGCCTGTCGGGCCGTGAACTCGATGGTGTAGGGCAGGAAGAGCCCCACCGCCCGCCCGTGGGGGATTCCAAACAGCGGGCTCAGGGGATGTCCCATGGCGTGGGCCAGCGCGCCCATCGAGTTGCCAAAGCCCAAGCCGGCGATGGAGGCTGCGTTGTGCATCTTTTCGCGAGCCTCGAAACGAGGTTTCCCGCCGTCCTCCTCATCGGCCACCACGCGGGGCAGATAGTCGAACACCAGTTGAATGGCCTTCAGGCACAAGCCATCGCAGAAATCGTTGGCCCAAGTGTTGGTATAGCCCTCGATGGCGTGGGTCAGGGCATCCATGCCGGTGTCGGCAGCGACCTGGGGAGGCAGCGCCTTCACGAAAATGGGGTCCACGATGGCCAGGTCGGCCATGTTCTCGCGGGAGCCCAAAACCAGCTTCCGCCTGTCTTCGGCATCGGTAAGCACTACCACCCAGGTGGCTTCGGCGCCGGTGCCACTGGTGGTGGGGATGGTGACGAGGCGGGCCTTCTGGCGCAACCCCAGAGGGATCATGGGGTTGATCTCCCCTGGCTCCATGTCGGGCCGCTCATAGAGCACCCACATAGCTTTGGCCGCATCCATGCAGGAGCCGCCCCCCAGGCCGATGACCCAATCGGGACCGTACTCGGTCATGGCTGCCGCACCACGCCTTATCATCCCAAACGTGGGATTGGGCTCAACCTCGGCGAAGGCCTGGTATTCCATCCCCGCCTCTTTCAGTTGCTCAGCGACGAGCTCAACGAAGCCCAGCCTCACCATGTTCTGATCAGTGACGATGAAGGCCCGCTGGCCCTCGATCTCGCTCAGGTAGCTTAGGGCATCCTCGCCAAACACAATCTCTGGGCTAGCGAAAAACCACATGGGTCACCTCCTTGCAGATGGCAGATGGCGAGTAGCTACTGCCTATCAGCCACACGCTATCCGCTATTCTGGAAACTCCGTCTCGATGTGGGTGCAGCACTCTACCAATTCCTGGGCGGCTTTGACGTTGCGCATGATCATAGCCATGTTGCCTTTGAGCTTCAACCTGCGGGTCAACAGCCCCTGGATGGGGTCCAGTTCCTTTTCAAGGACCTTGCGCCAGGAGCTCAGCGGTCCACTCATCCTGAAGACCGGCAGCTTCTCCCCTTCATCGGTGATGAGCTTGGCCTCGCGGCACTTCCCGTGCCAGAGGTCAACGTAGAAAATGACCGGCTCTTTTATCGCGCCCCCTGGCTCGACGATGAAGTAGAAGTCACCCTCCCAGTTCTTAGCAGCCTGAGCGTAGGGCTCGCTCTCGTTTAGCTCCTGGCAGAGAGCCTTGATCCATTCGTCCGAATCAAATCTTAGCATTTCTCCTCCTCTTTGGAGTATTGTTATCGCTTAGCGCCATGGGAAACGAGGAACAGGTAACTCGTCCCTCACTACCTCGTTGACTCGCTACCCCACCTCCTCGCCGCTGAAATGAAGTCTCCGAACAGTCGTCGCATGGGTGGAGCATCCTCCACCAGCTCCTCAGGGTGCCACTGCACCGCCAGGGCGAAGGGGTGCTCGCCGTCCTCAATGGCTTCAATCAAGCCATCGGTAGCTCGGGCCACAGCCTTGAACCGCGGTGCCAGGTCCTTGATGGCCTGGTGATGCATGCTGTTGACGGCGAATTTGCGCTGGTCCAAGACAATGGCCATAAGCGAATTGCCTTTGACTATTACTTGATGGGCCAGATGATTGCGGGGATAGTCGGGCCAACAGTCGTGTTTGAGGGAGCCCGGCGCCTGGGAAGCAATATCCTGATAGAGAGTGCCCCCGTCCGCCACGTTCATCACCTGGATGCCCCGGCAGATACCCAGGATTGGCAAGCCCTCAGCCAGAGCCCAGCGAGCCAATGTCAACTCCACTGTGTCCCGCGCTTCGTCTGGCTGGCCGCACTTTTCGTGGATCGCTTCACCGTAGTGCCTCGGGTCCAGGTCTCCGCCACCGGCCAGGAGCAGACCATCGAGTCGGTCATAGATGGCTCGCAAAGCTCCCTCGTCTAAATTCAGGGGAATCAGCACTGGGGATCCACCGGCCGCTGCCACAGCCGCCACGTATGCTCGGTTCTGAGCGAAGATAGGGGTGCCGGAGCGGTTCGTTTGATCGCTGCGGCTTGGGATGCCAATCAGAGGGTAAGCAGTGGCTTCTTCCATTTCTGCTCCGTAACTACTCACCTTATGCTCGCAGCGGACCCTAGTCCGCTGCTCCAATGACGATGACCAGCGCTGAAAACTGTGAAACATGCGCTTGGCCAGGGCTACAACGACCGCTGAGGCCGCTGGACTAGGGTCCAGCGTGAGCAGGTGAGTAGTTACTCTGCTCCTACTTTTGCCTTAGATGCTGTCTGGGTGACTTCTACGCAGCAGCCTCGCAATTGTACATCTGAAGTCAGCAATGGTCAAGAAAGTGTGTTCGTATTTATTCGCCGATTAGTGGCAACCTATCCCCCCCTCATCATCATTGGTCACTAGCCGACACAGGCCGCTAATCCTAATCCTACATCTACGGAGAAGAACCCACGAAACGGCTAATGCTAGTTGCCAACATTATCATCGGCGCAGCAATGTTACTTTCTGCCTGCGCCACACCGACGCCAGAGCTCATTGAGACGGAGGTAGTGGTCAAAAAGCCCGTTGTCCAGACCGTCGAGGTCGAGAAGCAGGTGGTCGAGAAGGTCGTGAGAGATCATACCAGGCTGCTGCACCGCTTTGAACAGCTCCCGGATGGCGGAAAAGGTCACCCCTCCCATCCGACAGGCAAGTCGTTGCTCCCAATACGTGCTCATATCCACCTCATTTCTCAGGATCAGATGTCGTCCACCGTTCCTGTTTGCGATAGACCGTCCCGTGGGCCAGCGCGACGAGGGTGCCGTCCTCTGCGGTGACGGCCAGGCGATAGAGGGCAGTACGGCGGCTCAGGCTCTTCTCGGTCGCCTCAGCGTAGAGGCGTGTGCCGACCGGCACGGCGGCCAGGAAACTGATGTTCACGTTGAGCGCGACGGCCGTCTGGCCGTGGGAGTTACCGGCGGCGGCGAAGGCAGCGTCGGCCATGGAGAAAATGACCCCGCCATGGGGGATGCCGTGGAAGTTCAGCGTATGCTCCTCCACGGTCATGGCCACCCGGCTGTACCCCTCGCGGAGCTCCAGCAGCTCAATGCCCAGGAAACGGACAAAGGGGTCTTGGCTGATTCGTCGGAGGATTTGATCTAGGTTCATAAGCATAGGTCCGATTGTTGAGGGGGTAGATGGCCAAAGGTACACTTGACACGAAAGATAAAGTGTGCTATCATTGTGTATCATGGTAAAGAATACATCAATTGATAGAAGCATATTGAATGCAGCCCAGTCGCTCCTGACTGAGAGCGAGGGGGGCTTCACGATGGAACAGCTTGAGGCGAAAACAAACATTTCGAGAGCAACCATATACCGGCATGTTGGCAATAAGGAAATGCTCCTCAAGCGTTTAGCTCACGAGCGTGGTGAGACGTTCGAAAAATTAGATACAAGACTTCGCATTTTGAAATCAGCGCGTGTTGTTTTCGGTCGAAATGGTCTAGCTGCCACTACGATGGAACAGATTGCCAATGAGTCTGGTGTGGGTGTAGCGACGGTTTACCGCCACTTCGGCGATAAGGAAAGTTTGATTCATGCCTTTATCGAAGAGATGGTACCCCGAACTGCCGTTCATACTCTTGCCCTTCACCCTACTGAAGATGTCGTCCATGACCTCGAGGAAATAGTCAAGTCAATTATGACTTTTTTCTTCGACAACCGTGATGTTCTGCGGCTTATCTTTATGGGGAGCGAGACCGAACGGCGTTACCTCAAGAATCTGCGTCAAGGTTCGGATACAACCTTGAGTCTCCTCACAAACTACTTCCGTCGCCAACTGGATGCGGGGCGACTGCAAAGCGTGGGCGAGCCCGGTGAACTTGCCCTTGCCTTGATGGGCATGGTGCTGGCTTTCGCCGTCGTCGGTCCACTGCACTATGGTACAACGCTCGATCATCCCGAGCGTTGTAGCAAGCTCATCGTCGCCATCTTCCTGAACAACTTGCGAGGTAATCAACCATGACGCCTTTCATAGTCTATTTTGACACCATCAGTGCTGCCGATCTCGCGAAAGTGGGTGGCAAGGGAGCGAACTTGGGCGAGCTAACGCGGGCAGGTTTCAACGTCCCACCAGGTTTTTGCTTGAGCACCAATGCATTTTCGCGTTTTATGGCGGAGGCACCGCAGGATATTTATGCGGACATTGAAAATGTAGCGCTAGACGATATTGAGCAGTTACGCCAGGTTGGTAACGAGGTGCGAACCCGTTTGAAGCAGATACCCTTACCTGGGGAGGTTGCTGACGCTGTGGTGAAAGCCTGGCTCGAGCTTGGAAAGGAATATACCTACGCGGTGCGTTCCTCAGCGACCGCAGAGGATCTGCCCTATGCTTCCTTTGCAGGGCAGCACGATACTTACTTGAACGTACGCGGGAAAGAGGCGTTATTGGCAAGTGTAAAGGCGTGCTTTATTTCTCTATTTACAAACCGTGCTATTCTGTATCGTATGCAAAACGGGTTTGACCATCGAAAGGTCGCCCTCGCGGTTGTCGTTCAGCGGATGGTGCAACCAGATGTTGCTGGTATCCTGTTCACAGCGGATCCCGTTTCAGGCAACCGAAATATCGCATCAATCGACGCCAGCTTTGGCCTGGGAGAAGCCCTGGTGTCTGGTCTTGTCTCTGCGGACTTGTACCAGGTCAATAAGCGAACATATCAAATCATCAAGCGACAAATCGCCTCCAAGCAAATGGCCATTCGGCCTCTAGCAGAAGGGGGCACCGAACGTGTTGAACTGGCAGAGGACGAACGCACGCGAGCTGCTCTCACAGATGCACACGCAATCGAGCTTGCCAGACAGGGGAGTCAAATTGAAGCGCATTTCGGCAGGCCACAAGACATCGAATGGGCGCTGGTGGATGGCGTTTTTTACATCACCCAGTCTCGTCCTATCACCTCACTGTACCCGTTACCTCAACCCAAACCCGAAGACGATGCTCTGCACATTTATGCCAGCATCTCCCATGTTGAAGTCAT
>CAZGKH010000150.1:0-8655 GCA_964525665.1 uncultured Anaerolineae bacterium
TCTTTAGCACGAATCGCGGAGCACCAGCTCGGTTGGCAGGAGTCGTCTTGTGGTAGGCTTGCTCTTGTCCCTGATCCTCTCCACCAGCATCTCAACAGCCGCAGCTCCCAGCTCGTGCTTGGGCTGGGCGACGGTGGTCAGGCTGGGATTAGTGAAGGAAGCGAGAGCGATGTCGTCGCAGCCGACGATAGCAATATCCTGGGGGATTCTCAGCCTCTCTTGACTGGCGGCGCAGATCGCCCCGATGGCCATCAGGTCATTGCAGGCGAAGACGGCAGTGGGTGGTTCGTCGAGGGTCAGCAGTTCTCCCATTGCCTCGTAGCCACCTCTGGAGCGAAAATCTCCTTGTGCCATTAGTTCCTCTCGCCGGGGGAGGCCGTGTTGCTCCAAGGCCCGTCTGTACCCCGCCACTCGTTTGCTGCTGATCTCCAACATCGGTGGCCCGGCGATACACCCAATGCGGCGGTGTCCCAGTTCGATGAGGTGTTCAGTGGCCTGATAGCCACTCCCGACGTTGTCGGCGATCACCGTATCCACCTCCACCCCTGCAAGCTCCCTGTCACATACGACCACAGGCATCCCCTGCTCGATGAGGGCCTGGACGTGGCTTGAGCTCTCGCCGGCGGCAACGAAGACGATGCCGTCAGCCTTCTTCTCCTGGAGGAGTTGTATATAATCGGCCTCTCTCTCCAGGTCGCCATTGGAATCGCAGAGAATGACGTTGTAGCCGAGCTCGAAGCCAGCGTTTTCCACCCCTCTTGCTACCTCGGCCAGGAAGGGATAGGAGATGTCGGGCACGATCATGCCGATGTTATGGGTGCTCCTGCGTCGCAGGCTCCTGGCGATAGCGTTAGGGTGGTAGTTGAGCTCCTCCATCGCCTGGTGAACCCTGGCCTTGAGCTCGTCGCTCACAAAACGAGTCTCGTTGATCACATGGGACACGGTGGCGGTGGAGACTCCTGCTCTTTCGGCCACATCTTTGAGGGTAGCCATTTTGGGCACCTCTTCATCTTGTCAACGAATGAAGCAACGAATAAACGAATAAGCAAGGGCATTCGTTTATTCGTTTGATATTGTTGACAGAGGATAGTAAACGATTACGTAATCGTTTAACGAGAATATAATACAAAAAGCGAGAAAAGTCAAATTTGACATCTTCATTCTTTTGTCTTATAATTACGTAAACGATTACGTAAACGATTAACACGGGAGGAAAAATGGCTTCGCCAAACAGAGCCTACCTGGGCCTGGGGTCGAATCTGGGAGACCGCCAGGATAATCTCGTCCAGGCCCTGCAGCAAATGAAGGCCAAGGTCACGGTGGAGCGGGGCTCTTCTTTCTACGAGACAGAACCAGTGGGTTATTTGGATCAACCCCGCTTCATCAATGCCGTCTGCCTGGTTTCCACGGAGTTATCCCCCCAGGAACTCTTCCACTTCCTGAAGCGCGTCGAGAGACGCATGGGGCGACAGCTTGCATTTCGTAACGCGCCCCGCCCCATTGACATTGACATCCTGTTCTACAATGACCTGATCCTGGAATCGCCTGAACTCACCATCCCCCATCCCCGCCTGGCCCAGCGGGCCTTCGTCCTCGTGCCCCTGGCCGAGATCGCCCCCACTTTGGTTCACCCCGTCCTGAAAGCCACCGCTGCTGAACTGTTGCAGACGGTGGATTCCAGCGGGGTGAGGAAACTTTCCCGCAGCCTGCAGGCATCCATAGTACGCGACGTCCAGGAGACCCAGCCCACAGTACACGTGAGCCTCAGCCGAGTGGGAATCACCGATATGCAGCGCATCATCCGGCTGGCCAGCGACGGCAGTTGCGATCTCTTCTACGCCAACCTGGAGCTCTTCGTTGACCTCCATCCCGAACAGATGGGGGTTCACATGTCCCGCTTCAGCGATGTCCTGGAGGAAGTGGTGGATGAGGTGACCAGCGAGGAATCAGCGGACATCGAATCCCTGGCCGAGCGGATCGCCCGCCAGGTGGTGGAGCGGCAGGGGGCTGTCCGCTCTGAGGTTCGCCTTCATGCTAAATACCCCATGGAAAAAGTGACCCCTATCTCGGCCAAGAAGACCCAGGAGCTCTACTCCCTTATTAGCATTGCGGTGTGCAATGGGGACCAGGTGAGAAGTGTTGTAGGGGTCGAGGCGGAGGGCATGCTGGCCTGCCCCTGCGCTCAGGACATGATCAGGAACTACTCCAAGGAGAGACTTTTGGAGGAGGGATTCTCCGAGGAGGAGGCAGAGAGGGCCCTGTCGGCCATCCCCCTGGCTTCTCACAACCAGCGGGGGCGCGGCACCCTACTCATCGGCGCAGAGGAGCGGGTTCGGGGCGAGGAACTGGTGGAGATCGTGGAGGCTTCGATGAGTTCCGAGACCTACAACCTGCTAAAACGCGAGGACGAGCTCTTCGTGGTCAACAAGGCCCACCGGAACCCCATGTTCGTGGAGGACGTGGTGCGCGAGATGCTGTACAACGTGGTGGATGTGTATCTTGATCTACCCGACGAGGCTTTCGTGTTGGCCAAACAGGTGAACTTTGAGGGCATCCACAAGCACGACGTCTTCGCCGAGAGATGCGGCACCCTGGGCGAGATCCGCCAGGAAGTCCTGGGGGGGCAACACATCGCCAAGCACACCACCTTAGAGGAATGGCTGGAGGGTAAATCGTGAGTTACAGAATCGTCGTCGAGGAGGGAAACCTGCGCTTTAGCGCAGCTCACTTCATCACCTTCATGGGCAAATGCGAGCGGCTGCACGGCCACAACTACGCGCTGTCCGTGGAATTGGCGGGAGAATTGACGGAAGATGGATACGTCTTCGATTTCGTGGAGCTAAAGGGCATCCTGCGCCGTATCTGCGATTCCCTGGATCACCGCTTTCTGATCCCCCTGGGAAACGAGTACCTGAGGGTGGAAGAAAGCGAGAAGGAGTGGGAGGTCCGCTTCGGAGACCGCCGCTACGTCTTTCCCGCTCAGGACGTTCTACCTCTGCCCGTGGATAACATCACCGCCGAGAGGTTGGCTGAGTATGTTTGCGACCAACTGGCAGAGAGGCTGGGGGAGCAAGGGGTAGCCAACTTAAGCTCCATCATGGTGGGCGTAGAGGAGGCGCCGGGCCAGACGGCCTATTATACCCGCCCTTTGTGCCAATGAGGCGGGAGTGCGGACGCAAGTCCGTCCCATAGGCAGACTCGCGTCTGCACTCCCCTCACCTATTTCAGGAGGTGAAGCTGTGAAAAGAATCGCCTGGGGAATCACCGGGGCTGGGCACTTTCTGGTAGAATGTGCCGATTTGCTGAGCAGCCTGGGCGCTGTGGATATATTCCTCTCCAACGCAGCGGAGGAGGTGCTCAAAATGTACCGCCTGGAGTCCAAGATCTCCCAGGTCGGCAAGAGCGTCATCCGGGACAACATGGCCAGCGCGCCCATTGTGGCCAGATTTGCGCGGGGGGTCTACAGGGTGTTGATCATAGCCCCGGCCACCTCCAACTCCGTAGCTAAGTTCGCCTACGGCATCTCCGATTCCCTCATCACCAACATCTTCGCTCAGACCGGAAAGTCACGGGTGCCCATCGTCGTCCTGCCGACTGACGTCGCTCCTGAGATGGATTCCCAAGGGCCCAGCGGGAAGCCGGTGAAGGTTTACCCACGCCCTGTTGACCTGGAGAACGTGGACAGGCTGCGCCAATTCCCAGGCGTGACTGTGGTAAGGGACATAGAGGAGTTGCGATCATGCCTGGACACCTAACATTGGCGGTATCTGAGGTGAAGGGGAAGCGAGGATCGTTATGGTGAGAGCGATCGGCGTTGATCCTGGCACGGTGAGCTTTGACGTGTGCGGATTGGAGAACGGGCGCGTGTTCCTGGATGCGACACTGCCCACGGACGAGGTTGGTGCCGAGCCTCGAATTCTGGTGGATCTGTTGAAGGCCGCCGCCCCCGTTGACATGATCATCGCTCCCTCCGGCTATGGCCTCCCCTGGGTGCGCATACAGGACTTCGGCCAGCGGGAACGTCGTCAGTACATTCTGGCCAGAGAAAAGCGGCGCGGGGTTTCCTTTCCCATCCGCGGAATGGCCGAGATAGTAAGGCTATTGAAAGAGAGCGTCTTGCCTGCATATTTCATGCCCGCTGTTATCCATCTGCCTAGCGTGCCAGAGCACCGCAAGGTCAATAGAATAGACATGGGCACCGCTGACAAGCTCTGCTGTGCGGTTCTAGGAGTCTACGATCAGGCGCGTCATTACGGCATCGAGTACGAGGACACTTCGTTTGTCCTGATCGAAGTAGGCGGGGCTTTCACAGCGGTCATGGCCGTGCAGGGAGGCAAGGTGGTGGACGGTCTGGGAGGCACCAACGCCTGCCTGGGCTACCGCTCGCTGGGGGCCATGGACGGGGAATTGGCTTACCTGCTGGGCGATTTCGATAAGGAGCTTTTGTTCTCCGGGGGAGCGGCCTACGTGGCTGGCCGACCGGACATCTCACCGGAAGACCTCGCCAGGTTGAGCCAGACGGACCAGCGGGCACTGGTAGCCTGGAATGCGCTTATGGAGGGCATCGTCAGGAACGTGGCTGCCGAGATGGCCGTTGTGTCCGCGCCGCGAGAGATTCTGCTCTCAGGGCGGCTGTGCCGTATCGAGCGAGTCCGCCAGGAGCTGGCTGACCGGCTAGCTCGCTTCGCGCCGCTGCGCTGGGTCGAGGGGTTTGCTCGGATAGCCAAAGAAGCCGCCCAGGGAGCGGCTCTCATCGCCGATGGCATGGCCGGCGGAGAATTCGCAGAGTTGGTCGAGGTGATGGAGCTCAAGGGGGCTACGGGGACCGTACTGGATCACCTATACATCCAAGGTGCTGAAGCTCTGAGGCGGGAGTATCTATCGTAGACAGCCGAGGTGCCAGGCACTTGCGAACAGTTCACTGATGGAGCGGGATTGCTTGAACTATAGTGCCGCAACCGCTAGGAAGCTCATGGAAGTGCCTGGCACCTGAGGGTTTCCAACAGCGATAGATTGTCCTGGAGGATCTGGCGGGGATGCTTGCCCTGCGTCGCCGCGAAGCGGGCGACACGCTGGCCGTCCACCTCCAGGACTACCGCTCCTTTGTAGGCGGCCCGAATCAACTGGCGGAGCCGTTTCTCGTAGGGCACGTTGCCGAAAACGAGAGGGTTGTGGTCCTCTCCGGCAGGAGAGATGTCGTGGAGGTGCACGTGGCGCACCAAGCCGATGAACCCAGCCGGAGCAGCCACCGAGCCATTGCGGGCATCGTGGCCCAGGTCCCAGCAGATGCCCGCCGCCGGCAAGCTCAGGCCGGAGACGATTTCTACTAGCTCGGCCTTGTTGTCCCCGATCTTGTTCATCATTTCCTCATTGACCAGAAGCTCAATGCAAGGGCGGAGGTTTGCAAACTCCTCCATGATCCAATCCAGAAAAGCCCTCGTGTCACGGCGCAGTTCGTCACGAGGGCTGTTTCCTTTGGCTCCGTGGACAACGAGAGTGGTGGGCCCTGCCTCCTCGACAACACGGGCGGCATAAGCGAGGGCGGGCTTATAGAGGCGCTCGACCTCATCCCGCTTTGCCCCCGAGAACCCGGCAGGGTTGTGCAGGTCTTTGTACGGAGCGTGAAAGGTGACCTTGAATCCCAGCCGACGACCCTCCTCGATCAGGGAGCGCATCTCCGGCCAGTCGGAGGAGGCGAGGTTCAGCGTGAATTCCAGGATGCCCAGTCCAAGCTCCCTTAGAGGAAGAAGAAAATCCTCGGCTGTGCCATTTCCCAGCCATTTGGGATGCATGTTGAGGCCGAGCAGCGAAGCGCTGTCCATCGCCCCTCGATGTCTCGCGATGAGTGCCCCTTCTTTGATGGACCTCGATTTGATTATCTCATCGGCTGGCATCGGCGTGGAAAACCTCCGAGGCTATTGTCACGAGCAAGGAGAAGCCAAGCCCAACGAACAGGGCATCTACGTCAGAGGGCTGCGCCATCTTCCACGCCAGAGAGGCTAATGCTCCTCCCAGCAGGCTGTACAGTGCCGTATCCTTCCTCAACTTCCTCCCCGTCAGTGCCGCCAGGGTGGGAACCAGGATCCCCGCTGTCCACATGCTCAATGTAAACAGCAGGGCCGGTACAATCATCCGGAACCACAGGGCCAGGCCCAGGCTCAACATGCCCAACAGGACTACAAATAGTCTGGAGAGTGCCAGCAATTGCCCTTCGTTGGTTGCGGGCCTGAAATGCCGAAATACGTCGTAGGCCAGACTAGAGGCCCCCGATTGCAGGAAAGAGTTCACCGTGCTCATAATCGCCGCCAGCAGACCCACGAAGAAGATGCCTCTGGCTGCGACAGGCAGAGCTGTCCCCAGCATGATGAGGGACGTGTCTGGATCCGCTAGGTCCGGAAACAACTGCAGGGCGGCAAATCCGCTCAGGACGATAACCGTGTCCACAGCCATCCATATCGCAATGGAATAGAGCACCGATTTTCTGGAGCTGGCCTCCGATTCCGAGGCGAAGAATCTCTGGTACAAGGGGGCCGAAGTGATTGGCAGGAAAAAGAGCAAGATGAAGAACACAGCGATTTCCTGAGCCGATATGTACGAGAAAGGGTCCAGATACCCCTCCGGGATACCGGAAGTGATATCCGGTTGCAGGTTAGATAAGATGAATGGCACCATCAGGGAGAGCATGAGAAGCATCAGGATGAACTGAACGATATCTGTCATCACATCCGCTTTCATCCCGCCGATCACCACAGGCGCGATCAGTATGAAGGCCATGATGCCCATCGCCACTTCCAGGGGCATCGGCGTGAAGGTGGACAGAATCTTTCCCCCCGCGATGATCTCCTCCGGTATCAGGCACAGGGTGGCCAGTAGCACGGAGCTGGCTATGGCGAATTCCTTGCCGTAGAAATCCCCCAGGAAATCCGGCAGGGTATATCGTTTCGAGCTGGCTATCTTTTTCAGTAGGAAAACGACGGCGATGTTTCCCAGGTAGAAGGGAACCATGAACCAGATCACGCCCAGTCCCATCTGGTAGGTCAAGCTCACTCCCCCCAGGATGGCTGATGCGCCGTAGAACGTAGAGACTATCGTGGCCACCAGGGCCTTTGTGCCCAGCCTGTCTCCGAGGATGAACTTCTCCAGGGTGGTTGCTTTCGCTTTGATGCCGATGGCCATCGTCATGGCAATGTATAGCAAAAGGGTTGCTTCTTTCATTCAACACCCCCCCTCAATCCCCCCCAACCCTGGGGGGGATGTTTCAAGCATCCTTTCGACAGCAGGTTTGATGTAACCCTCGCCCTTGAGCGCGGTCGTGCCGATCACCAGCCTGTAGTATTGCCCATTGACGCTTTCTAGCTTGCCCCTGGCCTCAATCTCCGCGCCGGTGTCCACCACGTCGCGGTAGAGTCCCTCGAATGAAACGACCTTTCTGAGCGGGAGCGCGTCTACCTGGCCCTCAATGACCTCCACATCTTCTACCTGGTACAGGGCCGGCATGAACAGCGCTCCGCTGGCATCAGAGACGATGGCCTTGATTCTGACCTCCCCCTTCTCTCGGTATATCCTGTCCCCGTAGCTTTCGCTTATCTCGTCATCAGTTCTCGTGGGGTGAATGGAGAAGTACCTGTCGCCGAAGAAGCCATAGTTCCAGCGTCTGCCGGCGAGATAGCGGGCTTCCTCATGGGCAAGAGGGAAGTGCTTGGCTATCGAGGCACACCATTCTTCCAGCGTTTTCCCCGTCACGGGGCGGATCTTGGCTGACCTCCCCGCCTTCAACGCCGCCCGAACCTTCAGGGCGTTCTCCAGGCCGTAGACCAGTAGGTCAATGTCCGAGAACGCAGCGTTGTGTATCCCCAACAGGATGGAGCCGGTGACGCCGAAGTCCTTTTCCTCGATGCCGGTGCAAGCTGCTATCTCAGAGACGAAGGCGCAGATTTCTTCGTCAAAGGCATCCCGTGGGGTCTTCAGGATCTCCTGCAGCCGCTGTTCGGGCAGGTAATAGTTTCTCACGGATTCGTGGGGGATCATCGAGAACTCTATGTTTCTGACGGGGCAGTAGTGGACGTAGTGAGGGTAGTTGCGCTTCAGATAGGTTATCGTGTCGCCTACCTGGCTGACGTGGTAGTACTCCAGCTCCCTGCGATAGTGAACCTCTCCGCCCTTCCACTTTCCCACCGGCGTGGGGGAATACTTTAGGTAAGCGGTGTACCTATCCGGTGGGTGAAGGTAGCCGGTTACGCAGAAGAACATCCCCTCTTTCGTCTCAATGAAGTCCCTGTCCTTAGGTTTTCTTGCCCTCTGAGCCATCTTCCTCAGTCCGCCTTCACAATCATAGAATCGCCTGGCCTGCCGAGGAGCAGCCGGTAGTAGACCTCGCCTTCCTTGACAACAACCTTCTCCAGCTTACCCCTGGCGAGCACCTTTTCCCCTTTTCTGGCCTGTTCGCAAAACCTGCCTCGGAAGGAGACGATTTCCCTCAAAGATCCTACTTCTAGACCATCTATCTTCCCCCCCAGAGTTGGGGGGGATTGAGGGGGGGCTTTGAACTTCACATCCCCGACCCTATACGTGCAAGGCGTGAAGATGGTCTCACTGGCGTCGGCGACGGTGGCCTCGATTTCCGCCTGTCCGAGTGAAGTGTACCTCCTGCCGCTG
>CAZGKH010000151.1:0-8649 GCA_964525665.1 uncultured Anaerolineae bacterium
AGTGCAAAGGGGCCGGGGCATTGGCCTTGCCCCAGCCCCTGTATGAGCATCAAGCTAGCGATGTCTTGTGGCCTGGCGACTCAGACACCACCCTCTATTCGAGCGGCTATCTTTCCACCCACCATTCGCTCGCATTGTAGTAGATGTCGAAGTCGTTGATGTAGATCTCGTGCACCCGTTTGTTGTGGCAACCCAGGCCGTCCTTGAAGTATAGAATGGGGGCAGGCACCTCTTCGGCCAGGATTTTCTGCATTTCAAAGTAGTACTCTTTGCGCTCTTCCTGATCTACTGTCAACAGAGCGGCGTCGAGGACCTCGTCCATGCGGGGGTTGGAGTACTTGTTCATGTTGAAGCCGGCGCCAAAGGAGTCGGTGTGCCACATCGTCTTTTGGTCAGGGTCAACATCCCAACCAAAACCGACCACGATCATATCAAACTCATAGGTCTCGGTCAGCTTGGCCAGGAGCGCGTTCCACTCGATGGGGGTCGGCTGGGCGTCTACGCCTATCTCTGCCCAGAACTGCTGGAAGGCTACGATGACTTGCTCTCGCTCGGTGTTGCCGGCGTTGGTGTTGAGCACGAAGGAGAAGGGGGTGCCATCCTCGACGCCCGTCACGCCGTGGGCCTCGCGGACGCCGTCGCCGTCCTCGTCCTTCCAGCCAGCCTCATCCAGCAATTCCTTGGCCTTGTCCGGGTTATAGTCGTACCGGGGCTCGTTGTCCGGGTTGTGGGCCCAGGAGAGGTCCGGCATGGTAGAGTGGGCCACTCTGCCCAGGCCAAAGATGATGCTGTCCACCATCGCCTGGCGGTCCAACGCGTAGAGCAGGGCCTGGCGCGTGCGCACGTCCAGGAACAGCGGGTTCTTCTCCGGATCCAGTTGGTAGATGTAGAACGTGAAGCCAAACTGAGGGTACGTCTCGCAATTCAGATGCTCCACCTGCAGTGCTTCTTCCCACAGAGACGAGGTCACGTTTTCGCTAACGTCTACCTCGCCTGTCTGGAGCTGGGCGAACTCGACGACCGCGTCCTCTACGACCTTGAGATACCAAAAATCAAAATTCGGCTCCCCCCCGAAGTAGTTCGGGTTCTTGACCAGCGCCACGTGGTCGTCCTTGACCCACTCGCGGAACATGTAAGGCCCGGTGCCGACCGGCGCCAGGGTGTTGAACTCGGCCGTGTTGAACTCGTCTGGGGTGAGATCACCCAGAATGTGCTCGGGGATAATCCCCTTGTCGGTCTTGCAGCACAAGAAGGAGGCGTCCACCTGGCTGAGCTGGAACTGGATGGTATAATCGTCCAGGACCACGATTTGCTCCGGGGTCAGGATGTCGACGTAATCGGCGCGGCGGATGGAGTTAATGTCTTCGTTCAGCATCGCTTCGTAGGTGAACTTGACGTCGTTCGCCGTGAATGGCTCACCGTCGTGCCACGTGACGTCGTCGCGCAGGTAGAAGGTGAAGGTCAGGCTGTCGTCGGAGATTTCCCACCGCTCGGCCAGTTCAGGTATGGAGGTGAGGTCTTTGGGATTGATCTGCGTCAAGCCGTTGAACAACATGCTGTTGACCTTGAACGAGGCGTTGTCAGTGTGCATGATGGGGTTCAGGTACATGGCATCGGCAAAGGTGCCCTCGATGACCGTGCCGCCCGTGGAGACCGTGATCGGCTCCGGAGTGGCGGTGACCACCACTTCCACTTCCTTTTCCACTTCCTTCTCGACCACTACGGTCTGAACCACCTCTTTCTCTACTTCCTTGATCACTTCTACGGTCTTGACGACTTCCTTCTCGACTACCACTTCCTTCTCGACCTCAACGGGCACTTCCTTGATGACCTCTACTTCCTTGATCGTCTCGACCTCGACCGGCACTTCCTTCTCGATCACTACAGGAGTCGGTGGAGCGCAGGCCGGGAGTATCATGACGGCTATTGTCAACAGGGCGACCAAGGTCAACCATTTCTTGCTACTAAACATTTTCTTCTCCTTATTGATTGGTTTGCTTGTGTTTTGAGGTACGAATCAACCTGTGAGCGGAGGATCCCTCCGCCCATTTTTCTCGTTCCGTTTCATCACCTCCTCGTCTCAGGCTCGCTCGAACGCGATCATTTTCATCCTCGGTGGTGTGCTAGTGTTCATGTAAACTGCATCGCATTTGAAGAGGCCTGAGCTCACTCCCTTGATTTGCGCTCAGTATAGCCCATTGGGCAAACGGCAAGACCATTGAGCAATGCCAACAGTCTGCACGGGTGTGTCCGGGGGGAGTTGGATGACTCGGGAGGAGGGCTGCCAGTGCAAGATCGGACAGATGAGGGCCATGTAGCGTATTGAGAGTCCCTCAAGCGTCCTATTGCGTTCTTTGGGCAAGGGCAGTGGGGGGCAAACTGCCCTTGCCCATCAACAAGAAGTGGTAACCTTAACCTATTATACAATAAAAATCCCCCGGATGCATTGGTCATCTGGAGGATTTCCGTATTGGACAAGTGTCCTGTTTTTCTCTTGGACAAGTGTCCTATTATTCTATTGGACAGGTGTCCAATAGATATCGTATGGCACAAACGTTACAGCCCTCTCAACGTTGGGTTGAGGATGCGATCCAACGCAGGTTTCATGTCCAGGCATGACTTCCCTGAAAAAAGCCTGCTCTGAGGCCCGTCCTCGGGCCGATTGCCGCACCCGGGGACGGCTGCGGGAGCTTTTTTCAGTAGATTCAGGCATATTCACCCAGTTCTATCTCAACAATAACCAGCGAGCCGATCAGATAACTCCAGGAGTTACTCATGGCGTTAATAACGGCAGCCGCCACATTGCGGAAAGCATGATGCATGACGATCACCCGCTCGGGAAGCCCTTTTGCCCGCGCCGTGCGGATATATTCCTTTGGCAGTTCCTCACCCAGGAGCTCTGCCGTCAGTCGGGCTATCTCGGCGGTTGGGCGTGCGGAGAGCGCCAGTATGGGCAGAATAAGGTGCTCGTCTATCCCAAGCAGCACAAGACTCCTCGGAAGTATAGCGACGATAGACTTGAGTATTGGGGTCTTCTCACCGGAGCGGCGCCAAAGCCCTATTGCTCCAAGATCGCCGCGCATCATGATGCCCCGCAGATAGTCCGGATAGGGTGCGAACACCTCGGCGATCGAAACCCTGGTATCCGGCACATAGTTGTAGGCCATCGGTCCGCGCAGTTGCAGGTAGTTTGTCACCAGGTAGGTCGCCGCATTGACGGCCAAAAGCATGGCCACGAACAGCGCAATGCGCTTCACGATGAACCGTATCATCTTGCACTTCTGTCGGCGTATGAAATGATGAGAGGCTGCGGCTTGCCGCAGCCTCCATCCCAGCGGCGGACCGTGGTCCGCCATGAACCGTTCTTCAGATAGACTCTGGGGACTAAACCAAATGACAGGCGACCCAGTGTCCCACTTCGATCTCGCGGAAAACCGGCTCCTCCAGGCTGCACACGTCCACGGCAATGGGGCAGCGGGTGTGAAAACGGCAGCCAGGCGGAGGGTTCAGCGGACTCGGGACATCTCCTTTGAGGAGGACTCGCTTCTTACGGACCTTGGGATTGGGAACGGGGATGGCCGATATGAGGGCCTGGGAGTAGGGGTGCAAGGGGTTGCGATAGAGAGTCTCGCGGTCGGTGATTTCTACTAGCTTGCCCACGTACATCACGGCCACGCGATTGCTGACGTGCTCGACGACGCTCAAATCGTGGGCAATGAAAATATAGGTCAAGCCAAATTCCCCTTGCAAGTCTTGCAGGATATTGAGCACCTGGGCCTGCACGGAAACATCCAGGGCAGAAATAGGCTCATCGCAAATGATGAGTTTGGGGCGCAACGCCAGGGCGCGGGCGATGCCGATGCGCTGCCGTTGTCCGCCAGAAAACTCATGGGGGTAGCGGCGGGCGTGGTCTCGCCGCAGACCCACTCGGTTCAACACATCGAGCACCATTTCGCTCCGCTCTTTTTTGTTGCCCACGCCGTGCACCATCAGACCTTCGGCGATACTCTCGCCCACCGGCATACGTGGGTCCAGGGAGGAATAGGGGTCCTGAAAGATGATTTGCATATCTCGCCGCAGAGCTTTCATTTCCTCTTTGCCGAGGGTGAAAACGTCTTTCCCTTCGAAATATACCTTGCCATCAGTGGCGGGAGTAAGGCGCAGAACGGTCCGGCCTACGGTGGTTTTGCCGCAACCGCTCTCACCCACCAGGCCCAGGGTCTCGCCTCTCCTTACAGTGAAGTTGACTTTGTCCACGGCTTTTACCCAAGCCACGACCCGCTGCAGTAGGCCGGTGCGCACCGGGAAGTACTTGACCAAATCCTGCACCACCAACAGATCTTCGTTTTGGCTTTGATTCATTCCCAACTCCTTGATGGTTTCCTGTAGTCTGTGACCTGTCGTTGCTACCTGCCTGGAACAACTATTGATACAGCCAACAACGCACGGTGTGACGCAGGGCGGCGGGCAACAATTCCGGCTCTTCCACAGTACACCGCTCCAGTTTGTGTTCGATGCGGGCCTCACAGCGGGGAGCAAAGCGACAACCGGGCGGCAGGTTGATGAGGTTGGGCACCGTGCCAGGGATGGTCGTCAAGCGGTCCTGGATCACACCCATTACCGGTATGGAAGCCAGTAACCCCTTGGTGTAAGGATGCAGGGGGTCTTCAAAGATAGTGTTGACGTCCGAGTATTCGATGATCTTGCCGGCATACATTACGGCTACGTTGTCGGCCATCTCAGCGATGACACCCATGTTGTGGGTGATGAGGATGATCGAGGTCTCTATCCTCTCCCTCAGGGTCACCATCAACTCCAGGATCTGTGCCTGGATGGTCACGTCCAGGGCAGTGGTGGGCTCATCGGCGATGAGCAGTTCGGGGTTGCAAGCCAGGGCCATGGCGATCATGACCCGCTGCGCCATGCCGCCAGACAGTTCGTGAGGGTAGGCTTCGATCCGGCGCTCAGGGTCAGGAATGCCAACCATCCTAAACAACTCCTCTGCCCGCCCCTGGGCGGCTCCGTCGTCCATTCCGTAATGAACCTTCAACACCTCCGCAACCTGATCGCCCGTCCGGAAAACCGGATTCAGACAACTGATAGGCTGTTGAAAGATCATGGAAATGCGGTCACCCCGGATGTCACACATCTCCCTTTCCTCGATAGTCAGGAGGTCTTGCCCTTCGAATATGACTTTCCCCTCCAAGATTTTGCCTGGCATGCCGATGAGCCGCATGATGGAGAGAGAAGTAACGCTTTTGCCGCAGCCTGATTCCCCCACCAGTCCCAGGATTTCGCCATAGTGTACGTCCAGGTCAATGCCATCCACGGCCTTGACCACCCCATCTTCGGTATAGAAGTACGTCTTTAATCCTCGAACCGACAGCACTACACTTTTGCTTTGATCTTTCAAATTAGCCGTGCTCCTTTCTCCTGGACTTTGGACAAAACCACAATGGCGATCAGAAACCCGTTTTCTCACGCCAGAATTCCGACCATGTCGGCTTGAAATAGGTTGATTCAGTTAAATTTCGGTAACAGAGTCATCAGAAAACGGGCTTCTTTAGCTTTGTCCAAAGTCCAATTTCTTGATGGAGATCAATATCTCGAGGAATTCTCAAGAGGCACGTTGCCCTGACGCCAGAATCTGCCCCACCATCAGTGTTCCAGCGCAGCCACTATAGCCTGCAGCTCTCTCAGATCCCCCAGCCGCAGAGCTGCACCCCAATAATCTCCGTCGAATCCCCGTATCGCCACGGGGTTTTCAACATAATGTTCGCTCAATGGGATCAGCAGTTGATTGGGGCCCCCCAGATTCACCGGGCTGGGGAAATCGAGGGGCTCGGCGTAGAACAATTCCACGGCTGTACCTTCCGCACGCAGTTGTTCCAGTCCAATGTCCGAGATGCCAAAAGTGGGGTGAACGGCCTTGATCTTGGAGATGAGCGCGTTGCAGGCGGCGGTTACTTCGTCAAAGCCGGGGTCGTCGGGATATAGGGTGATCTGCTCACCGCCTCGATAGACGATGATTTTCTTTGCTTCGGTGTCGAAGACGGATATGAACCACAGAAAATTGCCCGTCAGCACGACTGGCGTAAGATACACCAGGGCAACGATGGTCAGCAACAGGATCAAGGCAAACCCACGCAAATTAAAATTCTGTTTCATCTCTCTGTGTCCAGATCAATCACATCTTGAGGCGAGGGTCAAGGGCGTCGCGCAAACCATCGCCCATAAAGTTGAAAGCGAGCACGGTCAAGAAAATGCACAAGCCGGGATACACGGCCAAGAGGGGGTTTATCAAGACATAGTCTTGCACTCTGTTGAGCATGTTGCCCCAACTGGGTATCGGCGGTCGAACCCCAAAGCCGAGGAAACTGAGAGCTGCCTCGACGATGATGGTGGTGCCGGTGCCCAGAGTGACGTTGACAATGATGGGCGCCATGGAATTGGGGATCATGTGCCGCATGATGATCTTCCGGTCCGACATGCCCAGAGCATGAGAAGCCTCGATGAACTCCTGTTCCCGTAGCGACAGCACTACGCCCCGCACCAGGCGGGCCGCCTGCATCCAGCCCAACGAAGCCAGAATGAGGATCACCACCTCTACGGAAGCGTTGAGGATGACCGACAGTACCAGCAACAACGGCAACGAGGGTAGGGTCAGGAAAAAGTCAGTCAGGCGCATCAGCAGCATGTCCGCCCGTCCGCCATAATAGCCTGAGATGGCGCCCACAAAAATGCCGACAGAATTGCCCAGCAAGGTGGCAACGATACCCACGTACAGTGATATGCGCGTTCCCCACATCAACCGCGACAAGATATCCCGGCCCAACTGGTCTGTTCCCAGCCAGTGTTCAGCCGATGGGGTGGCAAAAGCATTGGGCACATCAATCTCCTGGTAAGGATGAGGCATGATCCACGGGGCCAGGAGGGCTACCGCCAACAGAAAGACGATAAGAAACAGGCTCACCACTGCCAGCTTATGCTTTCGGAAGCGCTGCCAGATTACGGCCAGTTGGCTCATCTCTTCCGTGGTCAACAGTTCTTCTGGGCCTAGTTCCAGTTCTGCTACGGCCATTATTCCCCCCTTTTTTCGTTTGTGTTGCGCTCGTACCCCACTATTCACCTGCTCCCGCTGGACCCTAGTCCAGCTGCCTCAGCAGTCGTTGTGGCCCTGACCAGGCTAAGTCTAACAGTTCTCAGCGTTGGTCATCGTCATTGGAGCAGCGGACTAGGGTCCGCTGCGAGCATAGGGTGGGTAGAGAGGTAACGCGGAGCAGTCTAATTGTACTGAATACGCGGATCAACCACAGCGTAGGTCACGTCGGCAACCAGGCTGGAAAGCACGTACAATATCGCCGTGATGAACAAAATAGCCATCACGACCGGCCAATCGCTCTGCGTCATGCTATTGTAGTACAAGCGCCCCATTCCCGTGTAGGCGAAGACTGTCTCGGTCATGATGGCTCCGGTGAACAGGCCCGGCAATTGCAGAGCGATGATGGTGATAACGGGGATGAGGGCGTTGCGCAGGGCGTGCTTGGCGATCACGATGCGCTCGATCAGCCCTTTTGCCCGCGCCGTGCGAACGTAATCTTGCCGCAACACTTCCAGCATGCTGGCCCGCGTGAAGCGGCTCCAACTGGCCATGTACAACAGGCTAAGCACAACGGTGGGCATGAGCAGGTGCAAGACGCGGTCCAAAAGAGTGCCGGGCTGAACGGTGCCTAATCCTGGGATTTCGTACACGCGGACCGCGGCCACGCCCCCGGTCGGCAGGTAGGGCAGGCCCCATTCTTTGAACTTCAACGCAAAAATGAGGATCAGCATGATGCCGAACCAAAAGACCGGCATGGACAGGCCCACAAAAGAACCCATAGTGACCACGTAATCCAGCTTGGAGTACTGTTTGACAGCCGAAAATATGCCGATGGGGATCGCCACTGCCAGTGACAGAAATAAGCTGGCTCCCATCAAGATCAGCGTATTCGATAGCCGGCTCTTGATCAACATCATCACCTCTTGCGATTGGGCCACCTTCCACGATTCGCCCCAATCGCCGCGCAGTACTCCATGACGCTCGCCCTTTAGATCGCCGGGCAGCCAATCGTCGCCCAGCAACCAGATCACGTAGCGCAGATGAGCCGGTTTGTCCAGGCCCAGCATCTTTTCCAAGCGCCTGATATCTTCCATGCTCACCCGGTCTCGGGCTGAGGATGATCTCGTCCTAAGCCCATCCAGAGGCCCCCCCGGCGCGGCGGTGAGCAGAGCAAAGATGGCCATCGTGGAGATGAGCAATACTATAAACATGGATAGTGACCGTCGTATTAAGTAGTTAGTCATTTTTACCTCGCTCTATGTCCTGTACCTTCAAAGCCTAGAAAATCGGCTAGGTCCATATACTCAGCGCATTTGAAAAGCGGGAAATTACGTGTGTGGGGGGAGAGTACCTCGGATAAAGAAATACACGATAATCACACCTCCGGCGGTCAAAAGGGGGCGTTTTGTCTCAGCTTGTGGTTGAACATCGTGTATTTCCACATCCGTGGTACTCTTTCCGCCATCACCCAAATTCACAAAACCAAAATACGCTTAGGGTCCGTAAAAGAATAACTTCCCGACACGATGTCATTGCGAGCGTTTTTT
>CAZGKH010000152.1:0-8634 GCA_964525665.1 uncultured Anaerolineae bacterium
CGCGCCATGCGCGTGCATCACGATTGATGCTGGTGTGCTCACGAGCACCTCAACGGGCGTGTCCGGAAGCATCAAGCCTGTCTTGAGCCCGTTCACGTATCTCCATAGGCGCGCCACGCCGTGGGAGGGGATGCCCCGAGCATCAGCCGCGACCAGCACGGCCGCGGCTGTCCGCGCGGCGTCTTCCGAGAGATTGAGACTTTGGAAAACCTGCTGACAAAAGGTTTCGAGAGACTCACGTTTGATCCTAACGTAGTCTGTCCCCATAGATGACTCCTGATGATTTTGCCGCTTTGAGGGTGATGACTGTCCGTTTTCGAGTTTCCTTGTCTTATGCGGGTCGTCACGAGCGGATCGCCGAGGCTGCTTTGTCGAGTTCAGCGAACAATTCCGGCCTTAGATCCAGGTGAAATACCTCGGCGAGAGCCTGACTCCAACCATGCAGAAAGTATACCCAGCCGTCTTCTATTGTCAAGTTGCGACTCTTGGCTTGCCGCTCAGCCTGATGCAAAAAGTCCAACTCACCTCGGTAGTTGAGTTCCCAGGCGAAGCCCTTCTCGGGAAACAAGCCGTTATCGGTGATAGGCGAACCAGGTCGGTCTTTCCCCATGCCAGTAGCGTTGATCACCATTGATCCGGGCGGCAATGATGCCATAATCTCATCATTCTTAGCCGGATCCTCGTTGAGGATATATTCGAACGCGATGTCTGTATCGAGCTTGGTGTGAATTTCCTGTAGTTTGTCCAGGCGCGGTTGACTTCGATTGATAACGATGAATTTCTGAGGGCGGTCGGCGGGGTTAAGCAAACCGGCCACATAGACGCTGATTGCTACGGCCGAACCACCCGCCCCAATGCACATAACGTGTCCCCCGGTATATCCCCAGTGACCTGGCTCGACAAAGGCCTCCCATGCCAAGCCAGATGTGATAGGGTCTTTGGCATGGCCTTCCAACTGCCCGTCGCGCTTAGAGATGCACGAAATCTCGCCACACAACTCGGCATAGGGATCAAGGTAATCGAATAGCCCACGGGTGGCATCTAACAGATCAATCTTGTGCGTGGTCACGAGCGCGCCCATGGATAGGGGGTCTTCCCCGATGTGATGCACAATAGACCGGTAGGTCTCAGCGGGTGCATGGATAGGGGCGTCATAGCCAACAATCTCTGTACCCAGGCCGAGAATGTCGGACCATTTGGGAAATACTTTCATAATGGACGACTTGGTTGTCGTCACACCAATAAAATATATGGTGGGAACTGTACGTGGTTCTAGAGGATTTGTTTGTTGCGTCATTCAGATTGCTTCTGGTGTGGTGACGGTCTGGAGCTTCATGGTACCCCTGCCATCGTGTCATAAACGGGCACCAACGCTTGATAAGCGGCCTCGAAGATAGGGTAAATCTGCTCATAAGCTGCCTGGGCGACAGGGTCAGGCTCGATGATCTTGGTCACCTGATTCATCGTCTCGATCATCGAAAAATCTGGGTATAGGCCGACACCAACGCCACCGGCCAGCGCTGCCCCCATCGAGGTCGCTTCCTCAAGTATAGCTAACCGGTGCACAGGCATACCGTATACGTTAGCCATCAGCCGGTTCCAGAAGCGCCCACGAGCACCACCCCCGATGAGACGCATCGCTTCAATCTGAGCGCCCTGCGACCTGAAAGCATCGAGAATCACGCGCAGGTTCATCGTGACGCCTTCCAACACGGCGCGTATCATATCCGCCCGCGTGTGTCGGATTGTCAAGCCAATGAACGCTCCCCGCGCACGTGGGTTCCAGCGGGGACTACGCTCGCCTAAAAGATAGGGCAGAAAGATCAGCCCGTTAGCTCCGACAGGTGAGTTCTCTGCCTGGACGTTCATCAATTCATACGGGCTGATCCCCAAGGTCTCAGCGACTTGTACCTCGACGGGGCATAACTTGTCACGTGTCCATTGGTAAGATGCACCGGCAGCCTGCATGGTTCCAGTGGGCATGAACATACCAGGCACCACGTGCCCGAAGGTAAAGGTTTTGTAATCGGGGTCATAGATTGGTTTCTCGCCGGCCAGCGCTATCCAGGATGATGAGCCAATGTAGTTGTAAGCAGCCCCTTCGCTCACCACCCCTGCGCCTGCCGCAGCGCATGCACCATCACCACCCCCGATGACGACTGGCGTCCCAGCCGCCACACCGACTTTGTCAGCAACTTCGGGCAGCACTTCGCCCACCACGTCAATTGATCGGCGCAATTCGGGCAATTGAGCCGGGTCCAGTTCGGCAGCTTCGACGATACGCTCGGACCATTTACCTTGCTCCAGATCATAGAGGTTCATACCTGACGCATCCGACGGCTCGGTTACGAAGACACCTGTCAGGCGGGCAACGATGGCGTCTTTAGCGTGAACAAACTTGTAGGTTGCTTGATAAACATCGGGTTGATGATCGCGTAGCCAGAGCATCTTGCATAGCGAGTACGACGCGCTAAGACGGTGCCCGGTGATGCGATAAACCTCTTCTGGAGAAACGCGCTCGCCTACCCAACGTTCCTGCTCCAGCGAACGCTGGTCAGCCCAGATGATGGCTTTGCGTAGCGGCCTGGCGTTCTTGTCCAGAGGGACGCAGCCCATCATCTGCCCGCTGAACACAATGCAGGCTATGTCATCGGCACGAACCTTGGTTTGTTGCAGCAGTTTACGGGTTGAAGCGCATACGGCTTGCCACCAGTCCTCAGGGTTTTGCTCAGCCCAACTGGTATGTGCATACTCGGTATCGTAGGCGTAAAAGGCGCTGCTCATCAGAGAGCCCTCTCGGTCGTAAAGTGTCGCCTTGTTGCCGGTCGTACCCAGGTCATGGGCGAGGATATAGTTTCTCATCATCATTTCCTTTCTAAGTAAGTCGCCATAGGTTCTTTCGACCGACTTTTCCCTAGCTAGAAAGGGGCGTCCCCGCCCCGATTTGCAAGGCTAAGCGGCCACCAGACGGGGCGAGGCTTCGTCGTGAGCTCAGCCGAACGGACGCCCCTTGATAGCGGTTTTGCTGCGGAGAGAAAGTGCAAAGAACTTCTGGTTGGTTATTTGGCACGCGGGGCCTTCGGACTGGGTGACAGCCAAAGGCCCTGCCTATTGTGGTTGGCGTGCTTATGTCGCCGCCATGCTATTTGATTGCCCCGACCACCAGGCCCCGGGCGATGTAGCGTTCCGCGAGCAGGGCGATGACTATCATCGGCGCCACGGCAAGCAGGGACAGCGCGGAGAGATACCACCACTGCGGGCCGTAGGTTTGGGTGCCTTCGCCGGCGATGTACATGGGCAGAGTGCTGGCACGGCTGAACGTGAGCATCAGCGCAAAGAGATAATCGTTCCAGGAGAACATCATGCAGAACAGGAACGTCGCCACCAAGCCGGGTGTGGATATAGGCAGCACGATCTTGCGGAAAGCCTGCATGCGCGATGCGCCGTCAATCAAGGCGCTCTCTTCCAAATCTACCGGCAGGCCGGCGAAGAAATCGCGCATGATCCAGACAGCGAATGGCAGGTTGAAGACCGTGTAGGCGAGAATCATCCCCACATGGGTGTCCACAAGACCCAGGAAACGGTACATAATCAGGAATGGCAGGATGACAACCACCGGCGGCAACATCCGTTGAGAGATGATCCAGAAGGCGATGTTGTTGTTGCGCCAGTTCAGCCCGGGCATGAGATAGCGGAAGCGGGTGAGGCCGTAGCCGGCCATTGAGCCGATGATCACGGCAAGGGCAGCGCTGCTCACGGCTAGGATGGCACTGTTCGACCAGCTACTAATAACCTTATGTTGAACTGGGCCGGATAGCAAGTAATTCCAGGCGTCCAGCGTCGGCTCGAAGTCAATCCAGGGGAGGTATTTTGGTCCCCGGAACACAGCAATCGGCAGCTTGAACGAGGTGATGATTAGCCAGTATATCGGGAACAGGCAAAGCATGGCCCAGACGGCCAACAGGATGTACGTCACGGTCAGCTTTACCCGCCGGTACTGTTGCATTGTCAATTGCATGGCAACACCTCACTCCGCGCCTGCAGCGGCACGCCGCCGCAGGCTGTTTAGGAAAATAGTGGAGAAGATCACTATCATGATCAGCAGAGAGTAGGCGATGGCCGATGCATAGCCCAGGTTGCCGTTCTTCATCGCCACTCGATAGGCGTACATGGTCACCGTTTCAGTGGCCGTGCCCGGACCGCCGCCGGTCATCACCGCTGCGATATCAAAGAGTTTGAACGCCTCCAGCCCACGGATCAGGACAACGGTGAGCGAGACCGGCGCGAGCATCGGGAACGTGATGTAGCGGAATATCTGAAAGCCGCCGGCGCCGTCCACGCGGGCGGCCTCGAATACCTCAGGGGGCAGGGACTGCAAGCCGGCGAACAGGACAATCATCATGAATGGCGTCCATTCCCACGCATCAACCAGGATCAAAGATGGCAGAGCAAGAGGACCTTTGCTGATCCACGGGACCATGGGACCACCAAGGTGTTGGATGATGTCGTTGACCGGACCCTTGGTCTCGTTGAATAACATCCGTCCCACGTAGCCAACGGCAGCCGGGGTCAGCATCATGGGCAGGAGGAAGATGACGGTGAAGATCCTGCGCAAGCGGCTGATTTGGTTCAGCAACAACCCAATCCCCAGGCCGAGCACATATTCCAGTGCCACTGCGCCAGTGACGAAGATAACTGTGACGCGAGTGGTGTTCCAGAAGCGTTCATCCTTGACCAGGGTGATGAAATTCGCAAGTCCCGCGAAGCGGATGCCACCTACAAGCCGGCTTAGGTCCCAACTGAGAAAGGAAACGATCAGGGAAAAGATCAGTGGAAAGATAGATAGGAGCAAGATGAGGATCACTGTCGGCAAGAGAAAGACGTACTTGCTGCGGTCCCTAGTGACTGAACCACGCCGCCGCAGCGGTGCGCTAGATTCCTCGTTGGACATGTGGCTTATCTCCTTCGCATTACTAGAGCAGCCAGCAGCCAGGCGGTGAAGCCTGACTGCCGGCTGCTAGGGCTGTTACCGTTGCTTTACTCCGTCGGCAGGCCGAGCATCTGTCGGTACAGCTTCTTCTGCTGATCGCGGCCGATGCGGTTCGTGATGGCGTCCCAGTCCTCGGCCACCTTATCCAGCGCTTCCTGTGGTGACACCTCGCCGGCCACTGCGCGAGCGAGTTGAGTGTCGAGGGCGTCGAAGTACTCGGCAGCGCCCGTGATCCGCAGGTCTACCACCGCGTTCGGGTGGCCGATGATGTCGCGGACGGCGTCGAGGTACTCCTTGGCCTCGGTCTCGGTCATGCCCATCTCCACCCAAGGCTCGACGTTGTTGACATCGCTGAAGAAGTGGGGGTTGACGCCTGTCTGAGGCGTGACCGTGAGCAAGGCGCTCATGTTCTTGTTGCCCATGAACGCGGCGAAGTCGAAGGCGCACTCCGGGTTCTTGGTGCTCGCCGAGACAGACTGGACCCAGCCGCCGAAGGCCAGATAGGGGGCCTGGTTGTACTCTTCCGCCCACTTTCCCTGCTGGCTGTCCCAGTACTTGTTCACACCCGGCTCCAGCGCCGAGCCCCACTTGCCCGACACGATGGACGATTTAGGGTCTGCGGCGATGGGGCCCACGTCGCCCCAGTCAATGCCGAGAGCGATGGTGCCGGCCGGGAACTCGTTCCTGATATTGCCGACGTCCCAGTTCACCACGTCGGGCGGGCCAGCCTCGGCGAGGGCGATGTACTGTTTGAGGGCCTCCACGAAGCCGGGGTTGTTGATGCGCGGCTCCATCGTAGCGGCGTCGAAGAAGTAGGACGGATCGTTCGGCGCCTTGGCGTAAGACGCGGCCAGGCCAAGGAAGGTCCAGTACGACTGTCCCCCGCGCCTGAAGGCCGTGCCGGCGCCGTAGACGGTCTCGCCTTCGACCGTCTTGCCGTTGAAGAACTGGGCGATGTCGTAGTACTGCTCCCAGGTCTTGGGCGGGACGGGCAGGTCGTACCCGTACTTAGCCTTGAAGTCCGCCTGGTACTCTGGGTTGGTGAGCAGGTCTCGGCGGAAGTAGATCATGTGGGCGTCGCCGTCATACGGCAGTGCGTAGACCTCGCCGGCCCAGGAGAGGATGCGATCGCGGTAGGTCGGGATCAGGTACTTGTAGCCCACCTGGTCCTGGACATTCTGGGGGACTTCGAGGACGTAGCCCGGGCCCATGATGTCGCCGGCCCAATCGGCGGCGTAGATGATGATGTCGAACGGGCTGGCGCCAGTGAGGTATCCGGCTCGGATCTTCTCGAAGAGCTCGCCAAAGGGGAAGGTCTGTACCTCGACCGTGCCGCCTGTCTTCTCGCTCCACTGCTGCCAGCGGTTCTGCACTGGACCGGCGATCTGTGGGCCGGTCTGGGTAGCAACGACCAGCTTCGCGCCTGAGCAGTCGACTTCCCCGATACCGTTAGGGAAGAGGTTGCCGAGGTCGGCCTGCACTTCCTCGACGGCAACTTTCTCCGTCGGCAGGCCGAGCATCTGTCGGTACAGCTTCTTCTGCTGATCGCGGCCGATGCGGTTCGTGATGGCGTCCCAGTCCTCGGCCACCTTATCCAGCGCTTCCTGTGGTGACACCTCGCCGGCCACTGCGCGAGCGAGTTGAGTGTCGAGGGCGTCGAAGTACTCGGCAGCGCCCGTGATCCGCAGGTCTACCACCGCGTTCGGGTGGCCGATGATGTCGCGGACGGCGTCGAGGTACTCCTTGGCCTCGGTCTCGGTCATGCCCATCTCCACCCAAGGCTCGACGTTGTTGACATCGCTGAAGAAGTGGGGGTTGACGCCTGTCTGAGGCGTGACCGTGAGCAAGGCGCTCATGTTCTTGTTGCCCATGAACGCGGCGAAGTCGAAGGCGCACTCCGGGTTCTTGGTGCTCGCCGAGACAGACTGGACCCAGCCGCCGAAGGCCAGATAGGGGGCCTGGTTGTACTCTTCCGCCCACTTTCCCTGCTGGCTGTCCCAGTACTTGTTCACACCCGGCTCCAGCGCCGAGCCCCACTTGCCCGACACGATGGACGATTTAGGGTCTGCGGCGATGGGGCCCACGTCGCCCCAGTCAATGCCGAGAGCGATGGTGCCGGCCGGGAACTCGTTCCTGATATTGCCGACGTCCCAGTTCACCACGTCGGGCGGGCCAGCCTCGGCGAGGGCGATGTACTGTTTGAGGGCCTCCACGAAGCCGGGGTTGTTGATGCGCGGCTCCATCGTAGCGGCGTCGAAGAAGTAGGACGGATCGTTCGGCGCCTTGGCGTAAGACGCGGCCAGGCCAAGGAAGGTCCAGTACGACTGTCCCCCGCGCCTGAAGGCCGTGCCGGCGCCGTAGACGGTCTCGCCTTCGACCGTCTTGCCGTTGAAGAACTGGGCGATGTCGTAGTACTGCTCCCAGGTCTTGGGCGGGACGGGCAGGTCGTACCCGTACTTAGCCTTGAAGTCCGCCTGGTACTCTGGGTTGGTGAGCAGGTCTCGGCGGAAGTAGATCATGTGGGCGTCGCCGTCATACGGCAGTGCGTAGACCTCGCCGGCCCAGGAGAGGATGCGATCGCGGTAGGTCGGGATCAGGTACTTGTAGCCCACCTGGTCCTGGACATTCTGGGGGACTTCGAGGACGTAGCCCGGGCCCATGATGTCGCCGGCCCAATCGGCGGCGTAGATGATGATGTCGAACGGGCTGGCGCCAGTGAGGTATCCGGCTCGGATCTTCTCGAAGAGCTCGCCAAAGGGGAAGGTCTGTACCTCGACCGTGCCGCCTGTCTTCTCGCTCCACTGCTGCCAGCGGTTCTGCACTGGACCGGCGATCTGTGGGCCGGTCTGGGTAGCAACGACCAGCTTCGCGCCTGAGCAGTCGACTTCCCCGATACCGTTAGGGAAGAGGTTGCCGAGGTCGGCCTGCACTTCCTCGAGCTCAACGGGCACCTCTTTCTCCACCACCCTGGTAACCTCAACGGTTACCTCTTTCTCAACCACCACCTCCTTCTCAATCTCGACGGTCTCGATGACCTTCTTCTCGACCACTACTTCTTTCTCAATGACCTCTGGCGTCGGAGCAGCACAGGCCGCCAACACGACCGTCAGGATTGCCACGAGCATGCAGCTCAACTTCAGGTACTTCATTGTTTTCCTCCTCCTTGTTTCTTTGAAGAAACTCCTCGATGCTCATCGCTGAGCATCACCTAATCAAAGCTCAAGAGTATCGCTATCACCCCCCTTCCCTTACCAAAAAGGATGGGTCCCAAAGCGCATCAAGCGCCAGGGTTCCCACCCTTGTTCTGCCCCCTCTTCTCGTTATGGCCGCATGAATCCCTGATAATCAGGGTAGGCTCCAGTGTCATCTCCACGATCTCCCGGTCCTTATCGGCGATCCTTTGTAGGAGCAAATTGGCAGCGGTGCAGCCTAGCTCGTACGCTGGTTGAGCCACAGCGGTCAGAGGGGGATCCAGCGATGGTGCCCAAGGCATGTCGTCAAAGCCGACGATGGCTACATCCTGAGGGATGTTCAGGCCCTTCTCATGGATGGTGTTCAGGGCCCCTAGTGTCATCAGGTTATTGGCCGTAAAGATCGCCGTAGGGGGATCGTCCATCTCCAACAATTCACAAGCCCTCTGGTAA
>CAZGKH010000153.1:0-1745 GCA_964525665.1 uncultured Anaerolineae bacterium
CTAGTGCCAGGCTTTGGCCTCTTCCGAGCGCCGGCTCGTTGGCTATATCTCTACACTTTCGGTGGGGCCATGCTAGCGGGGCTTGGAGCAGACTTTCTGAGTTATTCCCTCCGGGCAAAAGCCGAGGTGGTGGGCTGCGCAGTTGGGGAGCTAACACGTTTCATCCGTCGTCGCCTGCTGATAGCCACCGTCGTCCTGGTCGCCCCCCTGGCTCTCCTGTCCCCCTTCCTCGACCTTCCGACGCTCTCCACCTTCCTGGCCTGGTCCCTTCTGGCTCTTCTGGTTCTAATATCACTCTGGCTGGGATTCTCTGCCCATGCGGCACGCCCCACCTTTCGCCTGATAGTGGCCCTGATCGTGATCGGGGAGCTGTTCGCTGCCAGCCGCAGCCTGGCCTACAACCATCCCACCGCCCCGGAAGCCTACTCCTCCCTGCGCACCGCACCGGCCCACCTTTTGGTCAATGCGCAGCCAACAGATCGCTTCCTCAGCATCTCAGGTTTGACCTGGGACCCCGGCGACCTGGGCGAGATACGGCAGGTTCTTGGGAAGCAACTGTCTTCTCAGGCCATTTATGATTATGTAGTGTCCACTAAGCTGAAGGAAATCATGGCTCCCAACCTGCCCCTCGTCTACCAGATCCCCAGCGTAGACGGCTACGACGGCGGGGTGCTCCCCCTCAAGCGCTACGTCGAACTGCAGAGCCTGTTCCTGGCCGAGCCCTCGCCCGATGGCCGCCTGCGGGAGCGGCTGGAGGAGATACCACCGTCGCGCATTCTGAACCTGCTCAACGTCAAATACATCATCACGGACAAAATCCAAGATGTCTGGGTGGACGGTGTCTACTATGATCTGGGTCACGAGGCCGTTTTAGGTGCCGAGGCAGCCTCTCAAGCGAAAGTGGTGGAACTGCCCGACTTCGCTGCTACCGGCCTGGGCCTGGTCTCCTATCTGGAGGGGGTTGCTGATTTGCCCAACGGCGTGCCTGTGGCTCAGGTGACAGTTACCGATGAGCTAGGGGCAGTGCATAGCCATCTCCTGCGCGCTGGCAGCGAGACGGCGGAGGGCGAATACGATGCTAGTGGGGTTCAGCACGACCAGGCCAGGGTATGCCGTCATTGGCGCAATAACCCGCAGGGGAGTGACTACGTTGCCCGCCTGGAGCTGGGCGAAGCCTTGACTCCGCGACAGATTCTGGTCGAGTATTTGGCTCCAGTTGGCCGGCTGCACCTGCGGGGCCTCAGCCTGATTGACGATAGAACGAGTACGTTTGTTCCTGTGGTCGTCTCCACCGAGGGGCGATTCCGAGTGGTGCATAGCGGCGACGTGAAGATCTACGAGAGTCTGGATAGCCTGCCACGAGCTTTTGTCGTTCATCGGGCGCGAGTCCTGGACGACGAAGCAGCCCTTGCGGCCATGAAAGATCCCGCTTTCCGACCTGAGAGCGAAGTGATCCTGGACTCGGCTGGGCAGAAGGTGCTTTCCCCCTTTGATGATGGAGAAGACAAAGTGGAGGTATTGTCCTACGAGCCAGAGCGCGTCGTTATCACTGCTTGTCTGGCTGAGGAGGGCTATTTGGTCCTGAGCGACTCCTACTATCCGGGCTGGCGCGCTATTGTTGACGGCCTGGATACGCCCATCCATAGAGCCAATCTTCTCTTCCGGGCAGTGTACCTGCCTGCCGGCCAGCACAGAGTGGAGTTCGTTTATGATCCCCGCTCCTTCAAGCTGGGAGCCGCCATCAG
>CAZGKH010000153.1:1845-8603 GCA_964525665.1 uncultured Anaerolineae bacterium
ACAGAGTGGAGTTCGTTTATGATCCCCGCTCCTTCAAGCTGGGAGCCGCCATCAGCTTGACGGCGCTATTGGGCCTGATGGCTGGCGCCGCTACGCTGGCCCTGGCTGGACGAAGGAGCAAAGATGGTGTATAATCCTGGGTAGTGCACGAGTTTCTGCGTAACTATATTGAAAAAAGGAGGGCTCGTAATGAACACATTTAATCGGACGGTGGTAGTCCTGCTCCTCTTGGCAACCATCATTGTTATGACCGTGGCGCTGGTAGTGCCTCGGCCGGTGATCGAGATGTTGCAGCAGTGGCTTTGGAACCTGGACGCGAACCTGGCCATGGCCGATCCGCTCATCCTGCTGGTAGTGGGGGTCGCCCTAGCTCTATTGGTGGACGTCATCTGCGCTGTGCTCATCTGGCTTGAGTTCAGACGACGGCGGCCGAAGGCCATCAGGGTGCAGAGCATCACCGGTGGCGAGGCGGAGTTGAGCGTGGATTCCATCGCTCGCCGGTTGGAGCACAGCATCAGCCGTCTCGATGGCGTCGCTCTGGTCCAGCCTAGTATCCGGGGGAAAAGGGATGGTGTAGAGGTGGAGCTTGACCTGGAGACCGATCCGGAGGTTGACGTCCCGACCAAAACTGAGGAGGTCTGTCAGGTAGCCAGGGAAGCCATTGAGGACAAGATGGGGCTGAAGCTGCACAAAGTCAGGGTCAACCTCCACCATGCACCCTATTCTACAGAGCCGCCGACGGCTTCAGACATCTCCGCTGTTGAGCCACCAATAGACACCGAGGACTTCTCCTTGCCCATAGAGTCGCCGTCGCCCTCAGCCCCCCTCAATACTATAGAGCCGCCAGCGGCTTACGAGGATGCCTAGTATGCCCCCACCCCCAACCCCTCCCCCAAAGTTGGGGGAGGGGAGCTTGGAAATCAAGTCCCTGATCGAAAGCCTACTCTTCGTGGCCGATGAGCCGGTGGCCGTCGAACGTTTGGCGACGGCCACCGGCATCAAGCGACTGACAGTTGAGGGTGCGCTGCAGGAATTGAGCGAGGAGTATGAGCAGCGGGGGCTGCGTCTACAGCAGAAAGGAGGGCGGGTGCAAATAGTTACCGCCCCCGATGCAGCTCCTTACATCGAGCGATTCCTCGGTTTGGAGCTGACCAGCAAGCTCTCTGCCCCATCGCTGGAAGCCCTGGCCATCGTCGCCTACCAGCAGCCCATCACCCGGGCCGGCGTCGAGGCTGTGCGGGGCGTCAATTGCGACAGCGTGTTGCGCACCCTGATCAGCAAGGGTCTGGTCGAGGCGGTGGGACGACTGCCCCAGGCCGGCCGCCCCATCGTCTACGGCACCACTTTCGAGTTCTTGCAGTACTTTGGCCTACAGGATCTGGCCGAGCTGCCGCCGTTGGAGGCAGGGGAACAGGGCGAAAGCTGATGGAGCGTCTGCAAAAAGTTCTTGCTCATGCCGGGGTCGCCTCGCGCCGCAAGTGCGAGGACCTGATCTTGCAGGGACTAGTGCGGGTCAATGGTCAGGTGGTCACTCAACTGGGCGTCAAAGTAGATCCCGGTCGGGACACCATTGAGGTGGACGGTCAGCCCATCTCTCCGGAGGACAAGGTCTACATCATCCTCCACAAGCCCCGGGGCTATCTGAGCGACACTCACGATTTTCGAGACCGCCTTTCGGCACTGAGCCTGGTTCCGGCCAGGGGGCGACTCTACCCGGCGGGCCGCCTGGACGCCGAAAGTGAGGGTCTACTGCTCCTCACTAATGACGGGGAGTTGACCCACCATCTCACCCACCCTCGCTATGAGCATGAATATTCGTAGATTCCAGACACTGGCGACTCTCATCTACTAGGCAGCGGATGTAAGCCACCTTCTTGCCTTCCTCAACTGCGAGAATCACTTGCACGTCCAGCGCCTCGATAATCTGTTGGCGTGCCTCGAAATCCTTTTCAGCAGCCTTCAGCCCTTGCGCCACCCGTTGGGTAAACTCCTCAATAGTCGCAATCTGTCCATCGCTCAGTGTGGCAGCCTCGACTTGGGCGACTAGATCATGCCGTTCCTGCTCCAGTGCAGCGATGGTGGTCTCCAACCGCACTCTTCGTTCCGTCAGCATCTCCTTTGGGAAATCATCTACCAAGTACAAGTCTAGTAGCTTCCCTAGCTGTCGCTGATTATCAGCCAGCAGATCATTCACTACAGCCAGCCGTTCGTGTAATGGAGCATTGTCTTGCTGCCGCTCGGCCTGCTGCACTCGCAGACCCTCGACCAACGTTGCTGGGTCGGTCAGTAGCGACTTGACATACTCCCATACAGTCGTATCCACTTGGTCAACCGGGAATTGTGGGAGCTCACATGTAACACCTGCCCGCCCCTCCTGACTCCTTGATGTTCGACATCTATAGTAGAGATTCAATCCAGTGGCGTTCTTGCTTCGCCACCTGTTAGGGTGTCCATTTACACGTGCGCTACATTGCCCACAGCGGATCCGGCCGGTCAGCAGGTAGCGATGCTTTCGGTTGCGCCTTGCCTGATCCCGGTTCCGCCGACGCTGCTTTTGGGCAGCCTCCCACAAGTCGGCGTCAACAATCGGGGGTACAGATACCGCCAGCCAGGTCTCACGCTTGCCTCCTGACTTTCCGTAGTACCAAGTGCCCCTATAGACCTCGCTATCCAGTATCTTAGCAACAGTAGCCCGGTTCCACTCACCGTAGCCGCGTTTCTTATACCCACCTTGTCCTGAGTTTGTATCCAGGCGTGTTGGCACGGTTAGCTGGGTCAACTTCCGGGCGATGGCTTGCATTGAAGGTTGCCGGTTATTCTCATCGCCATGCACGTACCAGTTGTAAATCAGTCGCACAGTTCGGGCTTCCCGCTCATACATGGCTAGGGTTGTCTTGCCATCCACTTCGGCAACCTGATAACCATACGGAGGTGTACTGTGTACTAACACGTGCCCGGCCATCACTTTCAACCGTCGCCCGCGCGTCATCCGCTCGGCAATCTTGAGGCGCTCGTACTCAGCTATGACCGCCCTGACGTTCTTCATGAGATTGCCCTCTGGCGTGTCTGGGTAGTCGCCCAGGACGTATTCTACCTGGACTCCACAGCGCTTCAGTTCTTCCTCGACGATCAACTGTTTTGCCAAACTGCGGCTCAAACGGTCAATCTCACGCACGACCAATATATCAAACTCGCCGGCCCGCGCCATCTCGCGCACCTGGTCAAGTTGTGGGAGTTCAAAAGCCGCGCCACTGGCTCCCCGGTCATCCTCAGAAAGTTCTGCCAATACCTGCCAACCGTGAGCTTGAGCATACTCTCGACACATGTCGAGTTGACCGTCCAAATTGCGTCCTTCTTTTCCTCGATCGTCGCCACTCACCCTGGCATATAGTACCGCTCGCTTGCTCATTTACTCTCCCCTTTCAAATGCCGCCTTCTTTGGCGTTAAACTGGTGGGGCTGGCAATTCGGCGACTGGCCTGCCCTGAAACGCCTCTTTCCACAGGCGACGCCTACTGTCCAGCCCCTTCAGTTTCTCCGTTAGTAGTAGTTTCGCGTTTTCCCCCGCATGTCCCCAGCCCTGCTGCCCACCTTCAAGGGTCGCTCGCTCGCTTGCGGCCTCCAAGTTACCTGAGAGGCGGCTGGGTGATCCGGTCTCTCACCCGGCTAGGGGACCACCCCTTTTGCACTTCAACGCTGTCTGTGCTATAATCTACTGGCGGGGTGGCCGTTTGTGTCCCTCGCACGGGGCGACTGTTCGCTAACCACGGCGGTCGCCCCTTGCTGTTGCGAGCAACCTCACCAGCCTTGCCGCCCATCGGCGGAGTGGACCGGCGAAGCTCTCGCCCTCGACCGTTTTAAGGTCGCACCGCCTGACCTCAAAACCCAGATGCATCACCCCCTTTCCTCTCAACAAAAAAGCGGCCTCCCTGTGATCCCGCTGACAGGGAGGCCGCTCATTGACTAAAACGGTAGGCTGTGATAGAATATCACTAGCCCTGCTCGCTGCCTGTGTCAGCTTGTGGGGTCAGGGCCGTGTGGGTGGTAACGACACCGACACGGCCCGCTTCATTTACTGGGCTTACTCTTCCTCGGACTCTCCACGCTTGTCAAGGGTGAGAAGGTCTCGCCCATAGATCCGCCAGAATTTGCCGACCTTGAAAGCCGGAAAGGTCCCCTTGGTAACCCACCTCAACATGCTGCTATAGCTGACTTTCAAATAGTCCGCCGCTTCCTGTAGCGTGTAGACTTCCCCGGGCTCAACTTTCGTCCTCATTCTCGCCTCCACCTCTCGACTGCATGGCTTATGTCATAGACTGCCATGATCTATCATGACTACGCGTATTGTACCACAAAATCCTCCCTTTGTCAAATCCCATTCGCCTGCCTTACCAGCTTTTCAAGACGGGCCGTGCGATGCTGTTGTTCGGTTGTCAAAGTTCGGCTTTTCACTTGCCTCGGCTGACGTTGCTGCTAAGTTCCCTTGCTTCTCTATCCTGTGCGCTGTCTCCGCCTCCTCAGCAAGCTGTAGCAGGAGGTTATACACCATCGCCAGCCTGCTGGCTAGGTCGGAACTCGGTTTAGCGTCACCCACCACCACCTTGATACCCATCGAGGATTCCTGTTGTCCAAACACTTATGTTTAGCCAAAATGCAAATGAAATCGTACCTTCCCCAAAAGCCTACACACCCTACAAACCCTGCACAACCCTACATACCCTACACCCGGTGTAGGCTCGTGTAGGCTCGTGTAGGCTCTGTAGGCTTTGTAGACTGTGTAGACTGTGTAGGCTTTTTCGAAGGGTCGCTTGTCCAATGTCTTTTGGGAGCCCACTCATTCCAGTGGGACCTCCACCCCATAACGCTCCATTATCCCCCGCACGTCCCGAGCGGTGATGTGATAGACGTTTCCCCCCCGACGGCGGGTCTTGTCGCTGAAGCCCAGTCGCTTCAGGGCGTAGCCTATCCACTGGGGTCGAAGCTCCTCTAACTCCTCTTGGTCTATGAACTGCCCCATCTCCTGACGAATCGCCCTTGTTGTGAGATCACACCGCTCACCATCCTCAGTGAGCTGATGCAACGCCAGCAGCAGGGCCTGCTCCCAATCGGACAGGGTGCTCCCTTCCGACCGCCGTGTGCTGGCCAGAGCATAGGCCTTCACCCGTTCCAAGAGCCCGGCCACTCCTTGCTCCTCCAGGAGCTTGGCCAGGGATAGTAACGGCAACCACAGCTCGTTGTCGCGATTGGTCAGGAATCGTAGGCCGACGTCCTTCTCGTAGATGGCCCTGAGAGGCTGATGATGGGTCAGGGCCAGGCTGTACATCTCGTGACGCACTGCGGCCCAGTCCTCCCCCTGCTCCGAGATGGTCAGGTTGCCCTTGGAGGTAGTAGTCCGCAGCATGGTGATGAGAATGCAGCGGCTCTCCAGCACGTCCTCCAGTCCCCGGATGCTGGCCAGGATCTTGGGGGCGTAGACCTCGAACTCCCGCACCCGGAAGTCCTCCCCCTCGATACGAATGGCCGGCGAACCTCGCTTGTAGCCAGCGTTCAGGAGCAGACGCAGGTTGATGACCCGCGTATCGCGGCCTCTCGACAGCCGCTCGCTCTCGTCGATGCCCAGCGTGGCACGAGTGGCCTCCACCACGCGGAAGAGGGCGCTGGGAGAGATGTCGCTGGTCACTCGCATGTTGAAGGCCAGCTTGGCCGTCAGGCTGATGGTCTTGGTCTTGCCGCTCCCTTTGGGGCCTAGCAAGGCGATGTAGGGATAGGTCTCGAAGAGAGGATACAGGTAGGTGCCGATGGTCCACAGGGCCAGAATGTCGGCCGTGTGCGGATCTCGGAACTCCAGGTATTTGTCGTACAGATCCAGCACCATGCGGAAGACATCCTGGGGCTGGGGCGTGTACCCATCGAGGAAGGCTCGGATGTGGTGGTATTCCCAGCGGGGGGAGCGGCCCAACGCCGCTGGCCACTCTCTGATGACCACCGACCTGCCGCCCAGCTCCAGGGCCGTCCCTTCCTCGATGGCCAGAAGCTCCCGCGTGCTGGTGACCAGATAGGGCTTACTCTTGAACTCTGTGCTCTGCCGCACCAGCAGGGGGACGGTCACGCAGGCCAGGCCGTCCAGGAAGTCCAGGGCCGGTGAGATGACCTGGTATCGGCCTTCGATGATCTTGGGAGACCCACTCTGAACCTCCTGGGCCGCTTGCGCCGCCCTCAGCAGTCGGTTGAACTCCCGCGCTTTGATTCCCAGTTCACTACCGACCAGGGACTTGTACCGCGCCAGAGCGAAGGGAGATAGCTTGGTTAGCAGGGTGAAGAGCCTCTGCAAATGTTCCTCCTGCTTGGCCCCCTCCTCCTCCGCTGTTTCGGCGATCTTCACCTCCAGAAGAGTGGGTGCGGCAGCCAGCAACTCCTGGAAGTCCATCTCCGTGTGGCCAGCCACCAAGAACTCATTGGCGTCCTTGATCCCTTCAGGCCACTCCAGGACGTGAGTCAGTGGCCCGATTTCGCGGGCCAGCTCCCCCGCCCGCTGCTGACCGACTTGGTCGCTGTCCAGGGCCAGGTAGACCACCTCGGCGCTTTGTATGGTGGCCAGGTCCCGATCCGATAGCTTCCCCAGTCCCATCAGGCCTACAGCGCGGCATCCCCACTGATGCAGGGTCAGCACGTCGGTTGGTCCCTCGACGATGAACAGAGACACCTCACCTCGAAGCACGTCTGGCTGCCGCTCGGGCGCTTGGGATGCTGGGGTATCCG
>CAZGKH010000154.1:0-8600 GCA_964525665.1 uncultured Anaerolineae bacterium
TCAAGGCCAACACCAGGCTGGTGGTCAGTATAGCCAAGAGATACCTGGGCCACGGTGTGCCGTTCTTGGACCTTATTCAGGAAGGCAATCTCGGCCTGATGAAGGCTGTGGAGAAGTTCGACCACCATCGAGGCCATCGCTTGTCTACCTACGCCACCTGGTGGATCAGGCAGTCCATCACCCGAGCCCTGGCCGAGCAAGGCCGCACCATCCGCGTCCCTGTTCACATGAGCGACCGCATACGAAAACTATACCGGGTATCACGAGACATGGAGCAAGAACTGGGGCGCCAGCCCAGCCCGGAAGAGATCGCCGAGGAGGTCGCACTGGAGCCAGAGAAAGTGCAGTGGATACTCAGGGCTTCGCGGCGCCCCATCTCCCTGGAGAGACCAGTGGGCGAGGAGGCGGACAACGAACTAGGGGACTTCATCGAAGACGAGAAGATCGTTGCCCCCGCCGAAGCGGCCTACCAACACCTGTTGGCAGAGACCATGGGGGACGTCTTGGGCACCCTCAGCCCCAGGGAGGCGCGGATCCTACGGCTGCGTTTCGGCCTCCAGGACGGACATAGCTATACCCTGGAGGAAGTGGGGCAGAAATTCGGCCTGACGAGAGAACGCATTCGCCAGATCGAGGGTGAAGCTTTGCGCAAGCTGCGTCACCCCCGGCGCAGCCGCCAACTGAAGACCTATCTCGGCTAGACCTGTGGAGCAGCATGAACATAATTGTAACCGGTTCCATCGCCTACGATTATCTAATGACCTTCCCAGGTCTTTTCGCTGAGTATATCCTGCCCGATCAATTGGACCGTATCTCCCTTAGCTTCCTGGTGGACGAGATGCGGCGACAACGGGGGGGCTGTGCGGCCAACATCGCCTATAACCTGGCCCTACTGAGCGAGCGCCCGCGGGTTATGGCCACAGCAGGGCAGGACTTCAATGAATACCGCCAGTGGCTGGAACAGCATGGAGTGGACACTTCGCTCATCCGTGATGAGCCTGACCTGTTCACTGCCTCTTTCTTTGTCAACACCGACCGGGGCGGTCACCAGATCGCCAGTTTCTACACCGGTGCGATGGCCCGTGCCCGAGAGCTTTCCTTCCACGATCTGGAGACTGACAAGATTGACCTGGTCATCATCTCCCCAAACGATCCGCGGGCAATGGTGAAGTACGCCGCCGAATGCCAAGAATTGGGCATCCCTTACCTGTACGACCCCAGCCAACAGATCGTCCGCCTCGCTGGCGAGGAATTGCGGGAGGGGCTTGAGGGATGCGACCTGCTGGTGATCAACGACTACGAGTTCGAGTTGTTGCAGGAGAAAAGCGGCCTGAGCGCGCAGGCTATCCAGTGCACCCCGGCCCGCGCCTGCGTCGTCACGTTGGGGGCTGAGGGGTCGCTCATCTGGGCGAAAGGGGAAGTTTATAGCATCCCGGCGGTGCCTCCTAGACGAGATAACGATCCCACCGGGGTCGGGGATGCCTTCCGGGCGGGACTGCTCAAGGGGCTGGACTTGGGCCTCTCCTGGGAGCTGACGGGGCGAGTGGGCGCGCTGGCGGCCACCTACGCCCTGGAGCAGGCCGGCCCACAGAACCACAGCTACACCTTAGCCGACTTCGTTACCCGCTTCCGTGAGTACTTCGACGACGCTGGGGCACTGGACGTGCTGCTGTAGCGAATCAGATCGAAAGTTCGGCAAGGTCTCCGACCGCAGCCGATGGGTCTTTGGGCTCGGTCGGAGACCTTCGCCCAACAGAGGATATGGTAATTTATGAGTTCAAAGCAACCTCAACCACAGAGATTTTTGGGAGACCGGGCCGCCATCGTCAGTACATTTCACAATCGCAACTTCAGTGCCCTATGGATAGGACAGCTTCTCTCCCAGGTGGGCGACAATTTCGTCATTGTCGCCATTCTGTTTGTTATCAACTCTCTCACAGACTCGTCCTTGGCTCTGGGAATAATGGCCGTGGTCGCTACCTTGCCCCAGCTTTTCCTGGGCCTAGTCGGCGGAGTTTTTGTTGATCGCCTGGACCGCAAGTTGGTGATGATTGTTTCCGACGTCCTGCGTGGTCTGGCGGTCCTCGCCCTCCTTCTCGTCCAGCGGGCGGATCAGTTGTACATACTTTACATTGTTGCCTTCGTGATGGCCACAGTGGGACTCTTCTTTAATCCGGCCCGCAATGCCGTCATCCCTAACATCGTCAGCGGCGAACTCCTACTCACGGCCAACGCCCTGATGCAGGCCAGCCAGATAGTCGCTGTCATCCTGGGCGCATCAATAGCTGGCTTGGTTATCGGCCGGCTAGGCCCGGCCTCCGCTTTCGTCTTCGACGCTTTCAGCTTCGCCATCTCCGCTGTAGCCATCGCTACCATGACCATACCACCAATGACCTCCAACCCAGGCAAGACTAAAATGCGGATCATCTGGAGTCAGCTAGTAGAAGGGTTGCTTTTCATCAGGCAAAGCTCCTCTCTTTTAAATGTTATAATCACCACGGCTGTAGCCACCTTGGGCTTCGGGGCCATCATGGTTTTGGGGATAGTCTATTTGGACGAGATATTGGGGATAGGCGCCGAAGGGTTCGGTTTCCTCTATGCATTTCAGGGGTTGGGGGTGGTTATTGGCGGAGTGATGATCGGCCGATTTGCTTCTAGCGCACGTACCAATCAAGTTGTGGGAGCCTGTATGGTGATCTTAGGACTGGCCATCATTGCCTTCGCTGTGCTCCCCAGTTATCCCCTGGTCCTGATAGCCGTAGCCATCATTGGCCTAAGCATTGTCGCCGCCCGCGCTGCCCTGGCTACGCTGACCCAGTCCCTGGTCCCCGACGAGAAGCGAGGGCGGGTGGAGAGCGCGGTGGCCATGGTTATCGGCGCCTCCTCCAGCGCCTCTATGGTCCTCTCTGGTCTCTTCGGCGACCTGCTTGGCGTGCAGGCTGTCTTTATATCAGCCGGCGTCATCACCATCATTGCAGGGCTAGCCGCTTCTTACACCCTCCAGGGAGCCGAAAGGGTAGCGACCGGCAACCTGTAACCAGTGGTCTGCCCCCTGCGCCAACCCCTCTCTACAAAGACATCTCCAAATTCAAGCCATCGAAAGCCCTGTTGTCCTGTCAACTGGTGGCTAACGGCCTTAACCTGATTGCTATTCATCTGAAATAACTTTGCAACAACCCCCTGGTATAATGAACTCAGACAATGAAAACTTCTAGGAGGTAAACCGTGAAACGCTTATTTCTCATCACACTGGTGCTTGCTCTCGCGCTGTTATTGGCCGCCAATACCTATATCTGGGCACAGGACTCTACCCCCTCGACATCCACTGATACCCAAACCGAGGGGACGCCAGTGCCAGACTCATCCACGCCTGGCCCACTTTATTCTGAACCCGAGATCATAGGTGGGGAGGAAGCAGAGCCCGGCGCCTGGCCCTGGATGGTAGCGCTTGTCTACTCAAACGAACCAAATGCCTACTGGGGACAGTTCTGCGGCGGAGCACTCATCCATCCCCGCTGGGTGCTCACGGCTGGCCACTGCGCTGAAAACGCCAGCCCGTCAGACATTGACGTCGTAATCGGTAGGCACACTCTCAGCTCATCCGATGGCGAGCGGATCTCCGTGATGGAGATCATAGAACACCCAGACTATGACTCATGGACCCTGGACTCCGACCTCGCGCTCCTACATCTGAGCACGGCCTCATCGCACCCGACGATACCAGTGGTTGACGTCGGCGATAGCGCGCTTTTCGCTCCAGGCATCCTGGCAACCGTCATCGGTTGGGGTGACACGATAGGAGGTAGTCAGCCAAGCTATCCGGATGCGCTGCGCCAGGTTTCGGTCCCCCTGGTCTCCAATGCCACATGCAATGCGCCGCAGTCGTACAATGGCGATGTCACGTCCAACATGATATGCGCAGGATACTCTCAAGGTGGTAAAGACTCCTGCTCTGGCGACAGCGGCGGGCCGCTAATGGTGTCCAACGCGCAGGGTAATGGCTGGATGCAGGCTGGCATCGTCAGTTGGGGCGATGGCTGTGCTGAAGCGAACAAATACGGTGTCTACACCCGAGTGGTCAATTTCAAAAGTTGGATAGACTCGTACGTAGGCGCTTCGCCAACAACTACTCCGACCACCACCCCCACTCCGACGGCGACCCCAACCTCCACTCCTACCGATAACACCACCGCCACGCCAACCCCGACCCCGACGGCCACCCCGACTGGAGGATCCAGCACTCTCGTCTGGATTGACCCGACGACCCAGGCCGCCCAACTCAATGGAGGAAATTTCACCGCTGACGTAGCCATCGTAGACGTGACCGACCTGGGGAGCTTTCAATTTATCGTAACCTTCTCCCCCAACATCGTGCACGCAGAGGGAGCGGAGATGGGAAACCTCCTGGGGAGCACAAACCGCAACATTGTACCCGTCGGTCCCCAGATAGACAACCAACTGGGCACAATCACCTTTGGCGCTGCCAGCTATGGGAGGAATCCAGGGGCAAACGGGTCGGGCGTGTTAGCGACGCTTTCCTTCTCGCCTCAGGCCGAGGGAGAAAGCGGTATCCACCTGCAGGGCGTGCAAGTGACAGATACTGATAATCCTCCCAATCAGATTTCCATTGAACTGCAGGATGGCAGCGTCACTGTGCAGAGTTGCCTCCCAGGAGACCTGGACTGCGACTGCGCAGTGGATGTAGTGGACATCATGCTGGTGGCCAGCAGTTGGAACACTTTTGTGGGCGACCCCGACTACGATCCCACCTACGACATGGACAATGATGGTGACGTTGACATCGTGGACATCATGATCGTCGCCTCGTACTGGGGGGAAACCTGTTGAGGCGCTGGAGCATTACCGCGGAGTAGATAGGGTAGTAACTCCCGCTTGTGCCACATACCAAGCAGTGACGAGTGATACGTGATGCGTGACCCTCACGTATCACTCGTCACGCATTACTTTTGGCAGCTCTGACCGACCATCCGACCACCTGACCTCCCGACTATTGAGATTTCATGAGTCAAACGGTCCTCATCATCGAAGACGAAGAACGAATCGCCCACTGGGTCCGCTCCTATTTTGAGCTGGCCGGCTTCCAGACCCTGGTAACTGCCAACGGCAAGACTGGGCTGTACCTGGCTCGTACTGAGCGACCCGACCTCATCATCCTCGACCTGATGCTGCCGGGTATGGCTGGGATGGATGTTTGCCGCGCGCTGCGCCGCGAGTCGGACGTGCCCATCATCATGCTGACCGCCCGGGGAAAAGAGATTGACCGCATCCTGGGGCTGGAACTGGGCGCCGACGACTACGTGGTCAAGCCCTTCAGCCCAGGCGAATTGGTGGCCAGGGCGCGAGCCATCCTGCGTCGGGCCCACGGTGAGATTCGCCAGCCCGAGGTGCTGCGTGGCGGCAACATTCAGCTAGACCTGGTAGCCCACACTTGTACAGTGGATGGCCAACCCGTCGAACTGAGTCGCGCCCAGTTTGCCCTGCTGGAAACACTGATGCGCCACCCCGGCCAGGCATTAGCCCGACAACAGTTACTCGATGCTATGTACGACGAGGACTACGCTGGGTTCGACCGCACCGTTGACGTTCACATCCGCCGCCTGCGCCAGCGAATCGAGGCAAACCCAGCCGAACCGCGTCACATCGTCACCGTTTTTGGCGTGGGCTACAAATTCATGGAGTAAGGATATGCTTCGTAGTTTGCGTTCGCGTCTCATCGGCGCCTTTGGTTTGATCGTCCTGCTGATGATCATACTGAGCGGCGTGCTGTCTATATGGGCAACAACGAGCCGTTTCGACATCTTGGTAACTGAGGAAAGCCGGCAGCGAGCCCGTGAGTTTGTGCCACTGCTGGAAGCCAGTTACGCTCATCGAGGCGACTGGAGCGGGCTGGATGGCTTACTGACGACAACCGCATCAGAGGTGTTTGACATCGTATGGTACGACACCGAATGGTGGGGAGTGGTCGCAATAGCTTTGGGCATGGATAACCAGACATTGGCCGATCAGGCAGGGGAAGCCTACAGCCTGGCCGATGTCGCCGAAGCGCAAGGTGTTGACCCAGATGTGCTTGTCCAGGCCATTGTTGAATCTGAGCGACCTAGTATTGACGCAGCCATTGCATCAGGGCAGTTGACGCCAGGCCAGGCGGAAGACGAGCTGGCTTCCATAAGGGAAAACGCTACCTACTACATTGAGGACGAGCCGCCTATTGAAGATAGCTTATTTCCAGACTGGGACGTTGTTGTCGCCGAAGAACTTGGCATGTCGCAGGATGAAGTGAAAGCCGCGACCAGTGCTGGCCCATCCATCGCCGAACTGGCTGAGGAACAGGGCATCTCCACCGAGCACTTGCTCAACGTCATCCTGGCAGCCGAAAAGGCGGCCTTACGCGCCAGTGGAGAGCTAACTGATAGACAGATCGAATGGGAACTAGCTGACGTCATAAGCCAGGCACGGGCCATGATCGAATCCGAATATGGCGCTAAGTTCCCCTGGGTTGAACCGGAGGACGCCCCCTGGATGTTCGAGTCGCTGCTGGTGGAGGGCGAACGCCTGCTGTTGGCCAACTCCGACGGACAGGTCATTTTCGACAGCGTCGCTGCGCTTACTGCCAGTGTCCAGGGCGAGCGGCTGCCCGCTTCGATGCTGAACAAAGGCGCACCACTGTGGGATTATGCCCAGAATGCCCAGATTGGAACGGTCATCGTCACCGCCGGCCCGAGCTATTACAATGCACACCAGTCCAGCTTCGTGCGCAATGTAAGCGCCTCTTTGGTCGTCAGTGCGCTGACAGCCGGTATGGTTGCACTACTGGTTGGGTTGGTTATTGCCCAGCGGATCACTGCACCGGTGGCCGCTCTGACTGAGGCTACGCGCCAATTGGCCAGCGGCAACTGGGCAGCCCGCCTACCGGTACCCTCGGAGGGAGAGTTGGGGCAGATGAGCGCAGCTTTTAACACCATGGCCCAAGCCCTGGAAACGCAACGCGAGCTGCGCAGTCGCTTGGTGGATGACATAGCCCATGAACTCAATACCCCTCTCAGCGTGATTCAACTGGAGCTGGAAGCCCTCAAGGACGGGATGCAAACACCCGAACAGGCGATGGTTCACATGGGACGCGAGATCGAGTTGCTCCGCAACCTGGCGGACGATCTGACATTGCTGTCTGAAACCGACAAAGGAACGCTCCAACTGGACCTCGAGCCGATAGACTTAGTCAAGTTGACCACAGAGTCAGTGGCTCGTTGGCGGCGCCAGTCCGAAGCAGCCGGCGTTGAACTACGGATGGAGCCGTCCGAACCGCTGCCACTGGTCAAGGTGGATCGCCTACGGTTGGCCCAGGTGTTGGGCAACCTGATCTCCAACGCGCTGCGACACACATCCAGGGGCGGTGGCATTGAAGTCAAATGTCGAGAGTCAGTGGATGATGGGAGGGGGTGTTTGCTAACCAGTGTCAGCGACAACGGAGAGGGTATCCCAGCCGAGGATCTTCCCTACGTCTTCGATCGCTTCTACCGAGCCGACCGCTCCCGCAGCCGGCGTCGGGGTGGGCGGGGATTGGGGCTGGCAATCGTGAAGCAGATTGTAGAACTCCACGGCGGCCGAGTGTGGGTGGAGAGCCAACCGGGCGTGGGAAGCACTTTCTACTACAGTTTGCCCCTATCTTGAATGTCATCAGATCAAGCAGGCGTCAGAAACAACAAAGGCCCGGCGAACCGCCGGGCCTTTGTTGCCTTTGAATCCACTTAGCCTGCTACACTCTCTCCAAACTCCAGTAGGCTCTGTACGCCTTCAGGACTCCTCGCCTCAGCGTAGACCCTCAGCACCGGCTCCGTACCAGAGGGGCGGATTAGTAGCCAGCTATCATCGGCCAGCAGGTACTTGACTCCGTCGAGAGCCTCTACTTCAGCAAGTTCTTTTCCACCCAGGGAGTTCGGTGCGTCGCTGGTAAGCCGGGCGACCATCTCTTCTTTGGCAACCGGAAAGCGGAGCGGAATATCGCGGCGAGCATAATGGGCTGGGCCAGCATCGGCCTGGAGCTTGGCCACGAGTTCGTGCAACGGAGCGCCAGCCGCCGCGATGATTTCCAACAGCAATAGGCCCATCAGCACGCCATCCCCCTCAGGGATGTGGCCCTTGATGCTGATCCCGCCCGATTCCTCGCCACCGATGAGCACGTCCCCTTTCAGCATGTAGCCGGCGATGTGGTTGAAGCCCACGGGCGTCTCCACCAGCGGCAGGCCGTAGCGCGAGGCCAGCCGATCCACCATGCGGGTAGTGGAGACAGTTTTGACGACCGTCCCGTTCCATCCCCGCTTCTCGACCAGGTGCTGTAGGGCCAGGGCGAAGATGTGGTGAGGATCCACGAAGTTCCCCAGGGCATCCATCGCGCCGATGCGGTCGCCGTCTCCGTCGGTGGCCAGCCCCAGGTCGGCGTGGTGGGTCTGCATGGCCGCTCCCAGCGCGCTCAAATAATGGGCTACCGGCTCAGGGTGGATGCCGCCAAAGCCGGGGTTCATCTCGCCGCGGATTTCGTACACCCGGCACCGCGTGCGGGCCAGCATATCGGCGATGCACTT
>CAZGKH010000155.1:0-7252 GCA_964525665.1 uncultured Anaerolineae bacterium
AAAAGCCCCTCCCAACCAGGAGGGGCTTTTCACGTTTTCAGGTATTGTCTAGTACTGAGGCATGGGTGGTGCGGGCGGTGGTGTTTCTTCAGGAATCTCGGTGATCAGAGCCTCGGTGGTAAGAATCATGGCCGCGATGCTAGCGGCGTTCTCCACTGCGCTTCGGGTTACCTTGGCCGGGTCAATTATCCCCTTCTCCACCATGTCCCCATAGTCGTTGCCGATCACGTCGTAGCCTACTTTGTTGTTCTTCTGCTCTTCCTGGAATCTCCTCACATCCTGCACTACCACGGCTCCATCCATGCCGGCGTTCTGAACGATCCCCCTCATGGGTTCCTCCAGAGCTCTCTTGAGGATGTTCACCCCTGTCTGCTCGTCGAGGAGATCCATTTTGACGCCATCCAAGGCTGGCACGGCGTTGATGAGGGCTACGCCTCCTCCGGGGACGATCCCCTCTTCCACAGCGGCCCTGGTGGCTGAGAGGGCATCCTCGACACGGTGCTTCTTCTCTTTCAGCTCCACCTCGGTGGCGGCGCCGACTTTGATGACCGCTACCCCACCGGTCAGCTTGGCCAGTCGCTCTTGCAGTTTCTCTTTGTCGTAATCGGAAGTGCTCTTCTCGATTTCGGCTCTGATCTGCCCCATGCGACCCTTGATCTCGTTATCGGAGCCCTTGCCCTCGATGACGGTGGTGTCGTCCTTAGTGGACACGACCTTGCGGGCCTGACCAAGGTCGCTGATCTGCGCCGTCTCCAGCTTGCGGCCCATCTCTTCAGTGATCACCTGGCCGCCGGTGAGGATGGCAATGTCCTGGAGCATGGCCTTGCGCCGGTCGCCAAAGCCCGGAGCCTTCACCGCTAGCAGGTTGAAAGTGCCTCGCAGTTTGTTGAGGACCAACGTCGCCAACGCCTCTCCATCCACGTCCTCGGCGATGACCACCAGCTCGCGCTTCCCCACCTGAACCAGTTTTTCCAGAATGGGGATGATGTCGGTGGCGGCGGATATCTTCTTGTCGTGGATCAGAATGTAAGGCTCTTCCAGCTCGGCCTGCATGGCCTCTGGGTTGGTGATAAAGTAAGGCGACATGTAGCCCCTATCGAACTGCATCCCCTCCACGTACTCGGTCTCGAACGCCAAGCCCTTCGACTCCTCGACGGTGATCACTCCGTCCTTGCCGACCTTGTCCATCACGTCAGCGATGAGTCCGCCGATGTTCTTGTCGTTGGCCGAGATGGCAGCCACGTTGGCGATCTCATCTTTGGTGACCAACTCTTCGGCCTGCTCCTTGATGGCCCCTACGATGGCCTCGGTGGCTTTCTCGATGCCCCTCTTGATGAGCATGGGGTTGGCTCCAGCGGCCACGTTCTTCAGTCCTTCATTAACGATCATGTGGGCCAGCACCGTAGCGGTGGTGGTGCCGTCGCCGGCCACATCATTGGTCTTGGTGGCTGCCTCCTTGAGGAGCTGGGCGCCCATGTTCTCGTAGGGATCCTCCAGCTCTATCTCCTTAGCCACGGTGACGCCGTCGTGGGTAATGGTGGGGGCTCCCCACTTCTTGTCCAGAGCCACGTTGCGGCCCTTCGGCCCCAGGGTTGTGCCCACCGCGTCGGCCATGACGTCAATTCCCTTCTTCAGGGACCTTCTTGCTTCTTCCGAGAAAATAAGTTGTTTTGCAGGCATAATCTAACCTCCTTAGTTTTGGTAAATTGGTAATCGGTAGATTGGTAGATTGGTAGACTGGGAACCAATTTACCAGTTTACCAATTTCCCAATCTACTATTCCACTATCGCCAGGATGTCGCTCTCTCTGAGAACCAGAACCTTGCGGTCGGTCTCTAGCTTGACCTCGGTGCCGGCGTACTTGGCAAAGAGGACGCGGTCTCCCTCCTTAACATCCATGGGGATGCGCTTTCCCCCTTCGTCCCGGCGGCCTGGGCCAACGGCTAGCACCTCGCCCTCTTGTGGCTTCTCTTTGGCCGTCTCCGGAAGAATGATGCCACTGGCCGTCACCTCTTCCTTCTCTGAGGGCTCCACTATCAGACGGTCGCCCAAAGGCTTAAGCTTAATTGACATTTTACTACCTCCGTTAAAGTTTTTGTGTTTTCACATTTTAGCACTCTCAGCTTGAGAGTGCTAAAAGCAGCACATATAATACCACAAAATCGCCAAACGCGCAAATCGCACTTTGCCTGCTGGCAGGCAAAGTGCAGAGTATACCCGATTCCTAATCGCCTCTTCGAGGTAGGAGTGCGGACACAAGTCCGCCCCGTAAGCAGACTCGCGTCTGCACCCCCACATAAATCTAGAGCAGCCTGCGCACACTCCTCAGCTAAGTCAGCAGGCCAACCTGGCGCAGGATGCCACGTATCTCTTCAACCTCTTCAGGATGGGGATAAAAGAGAGGTGAACGCGGGTTTCCGCCATAGTAGCCCAAAAGGTCCAGGGCGGCCTTCAGGCCACCGATGCCGAATTGGCCGGTCACAGCTCGGCCGACCGGCATGAGCTTGAAATGCAAGGCCCGTGCTTCATCGAGCTTGCCCTGATCAAACAGCTCCTTGATGGCCACGCACTCCCTCGGGGCGACGTTGGCCAGGGCCAGAACGGCCCCTACCGCCCCTACGCCCAGAGCGCTGTAATAAGCTGGGGCATTGCCCACCAAGACCTCGAATTCCGGTGGGGCCAGGCGGATAATCTCGATGAGTTGGCCGATGTTACCTGCGCTGTCCTTCATCCCCACGATGTTGTGGTGCTCTGCCAACCTTGCCACCACCGTTGGGGAGATGTTCAGTCCCGTAAACTTCGGCACGTTGTAGACCAGGATGGGAATGGATGAAGCGTCGGCGACAGAGACGTAGTGGCGATGGAGGGCCTCAGACGTCATCTGTCCTTTGTAATAGGACGGAGTCACGACCAAAGCCCCGTCTGCTCCCAGATCAGCCGCCGTTTGAGTGCTCTCGATAGTCAGCCTAGTTGACTCACGGCCAGTGCCCACGATGAGCAACTTGTCGCTGGGAATGGCCTTCCGGGAGGTCACCATTACTGCCTTCTTCTCGGCTTCACTCAGGTACACGTTCTCACCGTTGGAGCCGAGGACGACGTAACCCGCCAGCCCGGTCTGGTTCCACTGGGCGATGTTCTCAGCTAGTTTGTCGTGATCTACCTCGCCATCGGTAAAAGGGGTGGGGATAGGGGGAAACACGCCTTCAAACATTAACTCTGCTCCTTTGTCCTCATGTGAGGGAAGAGAATGACCTCGCGGATGGAGGCCTGGCCGGTCAACAACATGATCAAGCGATCAATTCCCATGCCAAAGCCTCCCGTGGGAGGCATGCCGTAGCTCAAAGCGGTCAGCCAGTCCCTGTCCATCTGATGAGCATCTTCGTCGCCAGCTTCGTAGGCTCGTCCGTGGGACAGGAAGCGTTCCTCCTGATCCACGGGATCATTGAGCTCGGAGTAGGCATTGCAGATCTCCATGCCCCCCGCGAAGCCCTCGAAGCGCTCCACCGTCTCTGATGATCCCGGCTTCCGCTTGGCCAGGGGTGAAAGCTCCAGGGGATAGTCAACGATAAAAGTGGGCTGGATGAGCCTGGGCTCCACGTAGTTGGAAAGAAGGACATCAATGAGCTTGCCCCGTGTGGCCGTTGGCTCCACGTCGCCGCCGATGGCCTGAATCGCCTGGTACAAACTCTGGGCATCGGGATGATCCTCGTAGTCAATACCCGATTCCTCTTTGATGGCCTGGCGCAAGCTGCGGCGTGGCCAGGGCGGAGTGAGGTCAATCTCGTTTCCCTGATAGGTAATGCGAGTCGTGCCCAACACCTCCTGGGCTGCATAGGAGACCATCTGTTCGGCCATCTCCATGACGTCGTGGTAATCGGCGTAGGCCTGGTAGAATTCCAATTGCGTGAACTCCGGGTTGTGCTTTTGGGAGACGCCCTCGTTGCGGAAGTCCTTGCCGATCTCGTAGACTCGTTCGTAGCCGCCGATGATCAGCCGCTTGAGGTAGAGCTCATCGGAGATGCGGAGGTAGAGGTCTTGATCCAAGATGTTATGATGGGTGACAAAGGGCCTGGCCGCCGCCCCGCCGTAGATGGGCTGCAGAACGGGCGTCTCCACCTCCAGGAACCCTCGCTGGTCCAGGAAACGGCGCAACGCACTGACAACGTGGGCTCGGATCACAAAAATCCCTCGCACTTTTTCATTGGCGATGAGGTCCAGGTAGCGCTGCCGATAGCGGGTCTCCACGTCCTTTAGCCCGTGCCATTTCTCGGGCAGCGGGTGCAGCGATTTGGCCAGCAGCTTGAAATCCCCCACTTGGAGAGTGATTTCGCCGCTGCGGGTGCGAAAGAGATGCCCTGTCGCCCCGATGAAATCGCCGATGTCGAAATCCCGCCTGAAGAAGTCGTAGGCTTCCTCTCCCAGGGCATCGCGACGCAGATAGATCTGGATGTGCCCGCTGCCATCTTCGATGTGGGCGAAAGTTGACTTGCCCATCACGCGGATGCTCATCAGCCTGCCGACCAGGCTGATCTCCCTCTCAGGTTCGCCGGCCTCGAATCCCTGGAGAGCTTCGGCCGCGGTATGACTGCGTTGGACTCGCGGAGGATAGGGGTCCATACCCCTTTCCTTGATCCTCTCCAGCTTAACATGTCGCTGTCTCTCCAAATCGCTGAGTTTCTCCATTTGCCTGACCTCACTTGGCTACTCGATGGCGATAATCCGGAAGCCCAGGATGCCATCGGGGGCATTTACGATGACCTCATCGCCGACGCGGTAACCCAGCAGGGCTTTGCCGAGGGGAGATTCGTTGGAGATGCGACCACTCTTGGGGTCTGCCTCGGCGGAGCCGACGATCTGGTAAGTCTCCGGCTCCCCATCGTCCTCGGACACCGTCACGTGGCTGCCTATGCCCACCCTGTCAGATGGGCCGCCCTTCTCAATGATCTCCGCGCTCTTCAGGATGGTTTCCAGGGTCAAGATGCGGCCCTCAACAAAGGCTTGTTCGTTCTTAGCGTCCTCATACTCGGCGTTCTCCAGAACATCCTGGCCCTCTAATACAGCACGAAGTCGCTCAGCTACCTCTCGACGCCGCACAGTGCGTGTGTATTCCAGTTCTTCCTCCAGCTTTTTGAGTCCCTCTGGAGTCAAAAAGGTCGTTTGTGCCGTCATGCTTTCCTCACTTGATAAAGATTAACCCTCACTGAATTCGGTGAGGGGGCGACCGGATCACGATATGCAAAAACCAGCTTATATACGACAAAAACTGAGAGTGCTCCCTCTCAGTCGGCGATCAACCGCGACATATTATAAACCAAATCGGCTAATTTGTAAAGTCGGCTTGACTAAATGGCGAAAATGGTATATCCTATTACCACTGCCGTTATCGTGGGAGTGGTTGAGTCCCGGTGGGCTCCGCGGTCTTCAAAACCGTTGGTGGGTGCTGCAGAAGCGGCCAAGGTGGGTTCGACTCCCATCCACTCCCGCTATTCCCCACCCCATTGTTCGCCGAAGGTCTCCGACCGAGGCGAAATGGGCTCGGTCGGAGACCTTCGCCCATCGCTAAGACCTTCGCCCATCATAGAGATTCTATTACCCCTCGCAAAGATCCAACCCATCCCAAGCCGGCTCGGAATCGGGGTTCAGCTCCAGCGCTTTCTCCAACCACGGGATGGCCTTGTCACATTCGCCCAGGTAAACATACGAAAGGCCAAGCTCATAGTAGTACTCCTCGGACTGGATTCCCAGCTCGATGGCTTTCTCGAAATTGGGGATGGCATCTTCGTAGTTTCGCTTCACGTAGTAGATAATAGCCAGGTGCGCGTAGGTACTGGCGTACTCAGGATCAACCTCGATAGCCCTCTCCAGTTCAATTATGGCCAGCTCATAATCCCCTAAGTGATAATGGGTCCACCCCAGTTGGTCGTAGCCCTCAGGGCTGTTGGGATCAACTTCGGTGGCCTTTTGGAACTGGTCAATGGCTAGATCATAATCGTCTAACACGCGGTAGTTGCGGCCCAAGCCAATGTAGAGATAGCCCAGCTTAGGCTGAAGGGATACCGCGATCTCGTATTCGGCGATAGCCCCCTCGTAATCCCCCTGTTTCTCCAGGACGTAGCCCAGGTTGCGATGGGCATCCACGCTGCCATCGTCGAGCCAGACGGCTTCCTCAGCAGCTTCCAGCGCCCTATCCCAGCGTCCCGCGTCCACGTAGGCCTCAGCCAGGTAGGCGAAGGCTTCGGCCAAATTGGGATCGAGCTCAACAGCTCGCAGACAAGAGGTAATGGCCTCTTCGATTTGGCCATCCCAGTCTAGAGCCATACCCAGAATGGCATGGCTCTCCGCGCTTCTCGGATCGATCTCGACGGCCCGCTGGGCTAGCTCCACCGCCTCGCTCGCGCGGCCACGCAACGTCAACAGCTTGGCCAAGCGGACGTAGGCTGTAACACTCTCAGGCTCGAGTTCCGTTGCCCTCCGGTAGGCTCCAATGGCCTCGTTTAACTTTCCCTCGCGGAAGAATGCCTGGCCCTCCACCAGGTACGATTGAGCGGTCCTGGTGGGGACTGGGGTAGGCTTAAAAGGGCGCACCAAATCGGGCTGCTGAGTGATGATGTACAGCCCCACTGAGATCAGTATCAGCAGTATGACCACGCGCACGGGGGAAGATCTTCTCCGCTTCTTTCTCGGTTTGATGAGCATAGTGACATTCCTTACTTGGGTTTCAATACCGGACACTGTTGCCAAACTCGCAGGCTTCAATCACGAATGGCACGAATATGCAAATTCCACGAATGTTTTCCATCAATTTTAACTCAATTCGTATCATTCGTTCATTCGTGAAATTCGTGTTCCAAAGACCGTCCGGTAGCGAAACTTGGGTATTGGCTTATAACTCGATCAGGTTGAGCTTGGCCAGTGTCTGGAAGTATTCGACCAGAAGCTCCACGTCTCGCTGGCCAGCCTCTAGCTCTATCAGGTCAGCGATTTCCAGCAGGCTGCGCTTTCCATCGGCCCAATACACGGCCAGGGTAGGCAAGGTGAATCCCTTCTTGTGTGCCTTGAGGAATTGCCACCGCTGCTCCCGTTCCTCCTGGCTCAGTCGGTGCAGATAGGGACGCAATGAGATGGGGCCACGGTATAGCCGCCGAGGCATCATTCCCGCTGCTTTCTCCTCCCATTCATCCAGTTCCCGCTTTGATTCCTCCGACAGCTCGGTCCAATCTCGCCTCTTCGCCAAAGCCCTGATGGCTTCCTC
>CAZGKH010000155.1:7352-8520 GCA_964525665.1 uncultured Anaerolineae bacterium
TCTCCTGAACGAACCGCACTATGTCTCGCTTGAAACGGGCTGCCATCTCGTAGCCCAACCAGATGGTCTCCTCCCGACCAGCGTTAGCTAGGAAGTGAGCGTAGATCGCGGACAGGCTCCCCACGCGGCCCAGCATGGTGGGCTCCACTTTGTCGGGGGTATCCTGGGAAGTATGGTAGAACTTATCGGGCCACTGGATGATCATCGGGGTCGGCACGCCCACCGAGGGATCGGAGAGGATGTAGTGATCGCTGCCGCCGGAGAACGGGATCACGGCGTGGCGGAAGAGAGCGTATTCTCCCGTCCCTCCCAGGGCTGAGGTCTCGCCCAACAACTCCTCTCGCAAGCGCTCCAGGAGAACGGGGGCAAAGGAGGGCATAGCCTGGGGCGGGTGCTCGATGAGGAATGAGCTTCCGCACAGCTCTTGATTTTGGCCCACCATGTCCAGGTTGAGGCCCGCCACCATGCGCTCGATCTCATCCTCATGGGTAGCGAGGTAGGCGTAGGTACCCGTCATCTCAGGCACCCACAGAAACCTTAGGCCTCGCTTAGGTTGGGCCAACTTTCCCTCGTCAACAAGCCTTTGCAGGGTACGGGCGACTTCCAGCGCGGCGGCCGCGCCTGAGGCGTTGTCGTTGGCCGAGGGCCGGGGGTGGCAGAGGTGGGCCACGATCACCACTTCTTCACTCGTTTCCCCCGGTATCAAGGCGGAGACCACCTCGATTTCCCCATCGTACAAACGGCTGACCACCTTGGCCCGAACCTTGATTGGCGACTCCCCATTCTGAGTCCGCTTCTTGATCAATCGGCGCAGCCTCTCGCCCCCTCGCGGCGAGAGGACGAAGCCGAAGCACTTCTGCTCCTGCCCTGTCCACCAAAAAGAAGTATACTGAAGGGCGTCGGGAACATCCATTCGGGCGCGGACGAGCGGGGTCTCTCTCATGCCGTCGAAGATGATGCCCACAGCGCCGCGTTTCTCTACGGCCAACTCACGCACCCGGTTCAGATCACCCTTGGTGAACACCACTTTACCCCTCAAGTCCAGCCTTTCGTATTCCGCTTCCTCCTCGCCATCCTCCAGGAGGGCCACCTCCGCTTCTCCCTCGAAAGACACGCTGCGCTGGATAAGAGAGATGGGGCAATCGCGGAAATCGGCCAGCTTGCGTCG
>CAZGKH010000156.1:0-8480 GCA_964525665.1 uncultured Anaerolineae bacterium
GTCAACACCCACCAATACCCCAACGCCGACGCCAACCGATACACCAACGCCGACAGACACACCAACAATCACGCCTACGCCAACGATCACCCACACGCCTACACCTACGCCAACACCAACGCCATACAGACTCTACCTCCCCCTAATCCTGAAAGCCTACAGTGGCGATTGAGGACGCGGTTAACAAAAGGCAACGCAACTTACGATCTTGAACCATGCCGGCTTTTCCTACTTGCAGTTTGATTCCCCATCCCCTGGTCTGCATCAGGGGGAAGGAGGCTTAGGAATGAGAAAAACCAAAGTTCTATCAGTACCGGTAACGGTTGGCCTGGGCCTTGCTTTGGTCTGGTCGGCAATGGTAACGGCTTCGATTGGAGAGCTGGAGTTCGTGGGCTTCCCCAGCGAAATCGCCGTCACAGGCGAGGAAGTTCAGCTCGAAGGATGGCTCAAGTTTAACCCAGAAGAACACGAATATGCCATGAACATCAACCTGTTTGTCACTGGGCATGAGGGTCGAATTGAGCCAAAGTTTGTCGCAGGCCCTCTGTATCCTGAAGAGCTAGAGCCGCTCACCGTCTATCTCGAAGGGGTCCCCGGTAGCGCAACTCTGCACGCCGACGACATTCGGAGCCCAAGAGGAACCTGGACCATCGAACTCATGCAAGCAACCACGACCAGCACGCCGACCATAACGAACACTCCCACGCCGACCAACACCCCAACACCTACGCCAACGCCCACCAACACGGTTACCCCCACCCCGACGCCGACCAACACCGCTACCCCCACCCCGACGCCAACGAGCACCGCTACCTCGACAAACACCCCCACGCCAACCCCTTGCGTTGATGCGTACGAACCAGATGACACCTGGGAGCAGGCCCGGCTAATTGAGGTCAACGGACCGCCGCAATCGCACAATTTCCACACTACCACCGACCAAGACTATGTAAAATTCGTGGCCGAGGCCGACAACATCTACACCATCAGGACGCTGAATCTGAGCGCGAACAACGACACGACTCTCACCCTCTACGCTGCCGATGGCGCCACACCGTTGCAATATAACGACGATGACCCCGATAACCCGCCCGCCTCGGAGATCATTTGGCTGTGCTACGAGACAGGCACTTACTTTGTTAAAACAGCGCCCTTTGGCACGAATGTTGGTGGGTGCAATGCGACCTATGACCTTGAGGTCAGCGGTGTGCCGGTGCCGACACCAACGCCGACGGTGACCAACACGCCTACCTCCACACCCACTTCAACACCCACCGACACGGCCACGCCAACGTTGACGCCCACTCCCACAATGACGCCAACCACGACGCCCACCTCCACGCCATCGGCAGTGGAGGTGTGCTATTGCTGTTCCCCTGGCAGCAGTGTTTACCGTATTGATGGATCAGTCTTCTATGGGTACGACACTGATTCAGCCGGCGATTCTCCACTGAGGCACGTGCTCTCACCCCCGGCCCCCGTGGGATGGAATCAACCGGACTTCGTGCCCGATAGCTCCTGGCAAACTAGCTCGGAGGTTTGGTGGATATTCTGGGCCGCCCCCGACTGGGCTCCCTTGCCCAGCGATTGCAGGCCCATTGGCGTACGGGATGAGGAAGGCAAGAAAGAAGCCTGGAGCAAGGTGACTCATCTGCACCGGCGCACTTTCACCCTGTCCCCTCCTGAAGAAGGCATGCGACTGACCCAGGCCATCTTGGAGATGTGGAGCGACAACAAATCGGAGTGGTGGTGGGAGGGCATCTCTATCTCATATAACGGGCAAGGTTACATCGGCCAGATGGACCTTTTGCCCACCTACGTCGGTCCGCAGGGGGGAAGCTATGTATTGGCCGTCCAGAACAGCAACGACGATGTTTGCTCTCCCAATTGCAACCCCCATGGAACAGCCTGCCGCCTCTGTGTCACCTGGGATTTCCCAATCGAACCCGCCTTCCAAGTTTACTTGCCCGTCATCTTTAAGACGTATCCGTGAGAGCAATCTTCCTGGGCATTGGAGGCCCCGTTAGAAGTGCCCGGCACTTCGCATATTGCCAAAGGAGCTGAAATCTGATATAATATCCTGAAACCAAATGGAAAAGGGATTACAGAGTTGCCGCTCCAGTAATCCCGGCACCTGACTCCTGATGGCCCAGGGGCAAGGTCTGGAGGATTATGGCACAGAGCCGCTTCCTGGGCAAATGGGGGGCGGCTCTGCGTTTCTAAGGACAATCGCTCAGCCGAGCCACTTAGTCGAACCCCCAGGCCAAAGGCTCACGACCCAGCCCACTGGACAACTCCGGCATGAAAGGAGGCGAGGATAAACATAAACAACTACGTTCCCGTGCTTGGGGCAGCGGGGGTGCGAGGGACGCCAATGGTCACTGCCAGACAGTTGCAGAGGAGGGAAAGGACAATGCAAGAGAAAGAACCTCGCTGGAAATCGCCAGAGTTCATCCTGGTTGTCGTCATGTTAGCCGTACTGACTATCTTAGTGGGTTTAGTGTTGTGGGCGCCGCTTCCTAAGAAAGACTACACAGCTACAGCCACTGTTATACTTGACTATCGCAAAAGCATCTTGTCCATCATAATCACGGCCTTTGGGGCCTGGGTAGGTGCAGGAGCTGCCTATTTCTTCGGTCGCGAGAACCTGCGCGAAGCCGCGCAAAGCCTGCTAGCAATGCGGGAACCGCCGCCAAGGGAACGCCTGCGCCGAACCCCAGTTCGAGAGATGCCACTTAAGCCACTCGATTGGGTTGTGAAAACCGACAAAACACTGAAGGATATCGTGGATAAGCTCAAGGCGAAGCCAGGATACTGGTTCATTACAATTGTCAACAAGGCTGATGGCACTCTGAAAACCGTTATTGAAGAAGAGGCCGTCTGGCGCTTTCTGAACATGGAAATCCTCGAAGATGAGGAGAAGCGTAAGCAAGCGGAGGACGTTTACAAAGGGGTTATGGGCATGAAAGTCAATGAGGTGCTTAAGCTTATCGAGAAAACGGAAGCGCTAAAGAAATTCAAGGATTGCTATGTACCTGTCACCTTGGATAAGAGTGCCGGTGATGTCCATGAGTTGATGCAAAACAAAGGCGTTTTCCTGGCTGTCGTATTGGATGATACAGGTAAGCCAACGCATTTCTTCACTACATCCGACGTGAGGCAAGTGCTGCTCCAGATGAGTTAACATAGACTCACCCTAACTCGAGTTTTGCCGCTCACTGCGGTTCCCCAAATGCCTTTGACACTTCACAACAGCTAGAACGTTGGCAGAGAGTAGTCTCAAGAACTGACCCTTAGTGGCTTCCATCCGCCCTCTCCCTGCATTTCGCCGGAAGGGATGTGGAACTTAGTCCCCTGATTTTCATCGGGGGAAAGGAGGTTCAGGAAATGGCGAGGACCAGAGTTCTAGGGGTAGCAGTGGCAATAGTGATTGTCCTGGGTCTTCTCTGGACCTGGGCGGCACTGGCGACGGCGTCAATCGGGGAGTTGGAATTCGAGGGCCTCCCCAGCGAAGTCGGCTATACGAGCGAGGAAGTTCAGCTTGAAGGCCGGCTGAAGTTCAACGAGAAAGAACATTCCTACGCCCAAAACATCCGCCTATGGGTGGTGGGGCATGAGGGGCGAATCGAACCGAAGTTCATAGCAGGGCCGCTACACGATGGTGAGACGGTCCCGATCACCGTCTATCTCGAGGGGGCCCCTGGAAGCGCCACTCTGTACGCTGATGATCTTCGGTGTCCTCTGGGTAGCTGGGACATTGAGCTGGCGCCCAAGGCGGAGGTCGCTGCCGTGGCCTGCTGCTGCCAAACGAGTATCAACGTTGTCTCCGGCGACGGCGGGCTGGTTACATACCGTTTCACCGCCACCAGTGAGGATGGCCGACAGGACATCGAGATCAAAGGAACCACCGAGGTGGAGCATGGCAGTCACCTCATAGAACTTGATTGGGGCGAGGAACTGAGCCAACCCGGAACCTGCACCTTCACCTGGGATGTGGAGTTCCACGGCAATTACGGATCCTATGCCGAAGACAGGGGAACCTCGTACCACATATGCAAGCCAGAGTTCACCGTCTCCCCCACTTGCAACGGAGCCATCCTGAATACTACCTCTAGTGACGGCGGTCTGGTTACTTACCAACTCACCGTCGCCAGCGAGGACGGCCAACAGAACATTGAGCTCCAAGACGCTACTATCGTAGACCCCGGTAGCCAAAGCATCGAGCTGGATTGGGGCGAGGAGTTGAACCGTTACGGCACCTACACCTTCACCTGGGATGCGAACTTCAAAGATGATTGCTGCTCCTCAGCCACGGCCAGTGGAACTCTGACCCAAACGTGTAACATCGTACCGCAAGTAAACCTCACTGCCCAAGCCTCCTGTTGCCAGACTAGCATCAACATCACCTCCGCTGTCAGTGGGCAGATAACATACCAATTCACCGCCACAAGTGAGGTCGGCCAACAGATCGTCATTCTCGAGGGAACCAGGCCGATCGAGGCCGAAGAAACCACTGCAGCGGAACCCGTCACAAAAACCATCGAACTGGACTGGGGTGAGGAACTGAACCACCCCGGCGCATACATCTTCACCTGGAATGTGGAGTTCCACGGCAATTACGGTTCTTTCGCTGAGGACAGCGGCGTCTCGCACAAGATCTGCCAACCAGATGTCGCTGCCTACGCCGACTGCGACGGAGCCATGATCACCGCCTCCAGCGACGGCGGGGAGGTTACATACCGATTCGCCGCCACCAGCGAGGATGGTCAGCAGGTCATCGTACTCGAAGATACCGTCGAGGTGGACCCCGGCAATCAAACCATCGAGCTGGAGTGGGGCGAGGAACTAGATCGCTATGGTCTCTACACCTTCACCTGGGATGTGGAGATAATAGACCATTACGGCTCCTCTACTCAAGACAGCGGATCCCGAACCTGGCCGTGCAGAATACGAGATCCCTCCCTCGAAGCCGACGCTAACTGTTGCCAAGCAACCATCGGCGTTGATTCCGAGTACGGTGGGGAGGTTACATACCAGTTTACCGCCGCCAGTGAGGATGGCCAACAGGTCGTGCAGCTCGAGGGCTCCTCCGAGGTGGGCTCCGGCAGTCAGACCATCGAACTGGATTGGGGCGAGGAGCTGAACCGCCCCGGCTCGTACACCTTCACCTGGGATGTAGAGTTCCACGGCACTTACGGTTCTTACGCCGAGGACAGCGGCGCTTCTCACAGAATCTGTAAGCCCCAGGTCACTGCCTTCGCCAGTTGCGACGTGGTAATGATCACCACCGCCAGTGACGGCGGGGAGGTTACATACCAATTAACTGCCACCAGTGAGGATGGCCAACAGGTCGTGCAGCTCGAGGGCTCCACCGAAGTGGCCCCAGGAAGTCAGACTATCGAGATAGAATGGGGCGAGGAACCGGATCGCACCGGCGCCTACACTTTCAATTGGGACGTGAAGTTCAAGGGCGACTGCGACTCCTCTGCTGAGAGCAGTGGCAGTTCGAGCAGGATCTGCAACCTGGAGGTGACCTACTGCTGTGGAGAGGGGCTGATTTATCAGCTCCATGATCCCGACTTCATCCCTTACCTTTCCAAGGGGTCGGCCAGCAAGCACTCGCTGATTCCCGTGACCTCGCCGCCGGCCCCAGAAGGATGGAATCAGCCAGATTTCGTGCCCGACAACTCTTGGCAACCTGGTATAACGGTTTGGTGGGAAGATTGGGTCACCCCCACCTGGTGCCCTTTGGCCAGTGGTTGCGATGCCACCGTTGGAATATTGCCCGACAGTTGCAGCGCTATCGGCATCTTGGATAAGTATGGCAATCCGGAAGCCTGCGACGGGACGACTCACCTGTATCGGAATGCCTTCACCATTTCCCCTCCCGAATCATGTATGCGGGTGAAGCGAGCCGTCCTAGATATGTGGAGTGACAACAAAACAGGGTGGTGGTGGCAGGGCAGTTCCATCTCATACGGTATGCAAGGACCCACCGAGCAGATTCAGCTATTCCCGGACTACATCGGGCCCCACGGGGGAACCTATGTCCTGGCCATCCAAAACAGCAACGACTACGTCTCTCCCAATAGCAACCCTCATGGGACAGCCTGTCGTCTCCGTATCACCTGGGCCTTCACCAGGGAATCCTGCTATCACGTATACTTGCCTCTTCTATCCCCGAGAGAATACCGTTAGAAGAGCGCATTGCAATGAACACTTCATCACAGAGAAATGCCATCTGCGTTGAGTGCACAGGTGGCCCTAGTTCCCTGATTTGCATCGGGGGAAAGGAGATCATAGCAAATGGCAAGGAACAAAGTACTACTGGTAACGGTGGTGGCTGCCCTGGGCCTTCTCGGCACCTGGTCAGTGATGGCCACGGCTTCGATTGGGGAGTTGGAATTCGTTGGTTTCCCTAGTGAATTCGCCATCACGGGCGAGGAAGCCCAACTTCAGGGATGGGTCAAGTTCAACCAAGAAGAGCACGAATATGCCGTCAACATCAATTTGTGGGTGACCGGGCACTTGGGGCGGATTGAGCCGAACTACATAGTGGGGCCCCTGTACGATGGGGAGATGGAGCCGATCACCGTCTACCTCGCCGGGGTCCCTGGAAGTGTAACCCTGCACGCCGACGACATCCGGTGCCCAAGCGGGAGCTGGGACATTGAGCTCACCCTGGCAACTCCAACGAGCACTCCCACCTCGACCAGCACACCTACCAGCACACCCACTCCAACCAACACTCCCACAGTCACGCCGACACCCACCCCAACGGATACGCCCACTCCCACCTCGACACCAACCTACACGTACACTCCCACCCCGACACCGACCAACACGTACACTCCCACCCCGACGCCAACTAACACCTCGACGCCAACCAACACCCCCACACCCACCATGACACCCACGCCGTCGGTGACGCCCACACCCACCCCAACGCCGTTGGTAACGTGCTATACCTCTGCCCCTGGGGGTAGTATTTACCGGATTGATGCCTCATCCTTCTCTGGGTACACGACGATAGGGGCCGACCAGTCCCCGCTTATTCGTGTGACCTCGCCCCCAGCCCCCTTGGGGTGGAATCAACCGGACTTCGTGCCCGATAGCTCCTGGCAGACCAGCTCAGAGGTCTGGTCACAGTTCTGGGGCGCTCCCCCCTGGGGTCCGTTGCCAGGCAATTCCAAGCCTCTGGGGCTGCTGGACGAGTTTGGTGACGATGAGGCCATAAACGGGACAACTCACCTCCATCGGCAGATTTTCATCCTTTCCTCTCCTGGAGCATGCATGCAGGTAACAGACGCCGTCCTGGATATGTGGAGCGACAACAAAACAGAGTGGTGGTGGCAGGGCATCTCTGTTTCGTATGATAAACAAGGCCATCCAGATCCAATTGATCTTTTCCCCGGCTACATTGAGCCATCTGGAGGAACCTACGTCTTGGCCATCCAGAACAGCAACGACTACATGTGCCCTGAGGATGATAGCAATTGCAACCCTCACGGGACAGCCTGGCGTCTCTGTGTCAGTTGGAATGTCGCGGCATCTTGCCATAGCGTCTACCTGCCCATCATCTTGAAGGCGTATCCATAGCAAGAGCGCAGAGCGAAATTGGCGTGAAGGAGACAACATTGACCAATCAAGAATCGCCTGGCAAACAGCGGGAGGGCATGTTTGAACAAACCGTACGCCTGCGGTATCTGCTTTTCCTACCGCAGGATTATGGAACAGGGCCAGACGAGAACTGGCCCCTGATCCTCTTCCTTCACGGGATGGGCGAACGGGGCGATGACCTGGAGTTGGTGAAGATCCACGGCATACCCAAAATCGTCGAGCAGCGGCCTGACTTCCCGTTTGTCGTCGTATCTCCGCAATGCCCCGACGAAACAACGTGGTGGGACCACCACCTGACACTGAAGGGGCTGCTGGATGAGATAGTGGCAAAGTACGCCGTAGACGTGGCTCGCATCTATCTGACGGGGCTCAGCATGGGGGGATATGGGACGTGGAGCATGGCTATGACATACCCGGAGCCGTTCGCAGCCATCGCCCCCATTTGTGGCGGCGGTTTCCCTGACCTGGCCTCTGCGCTCAAGGACGTTCCCGTCTGGGCCTTTCACGGTGCAGAGGACGACGTAGTCAAGCTGGAAGTGGGCCAACGGATGGTTGACGCCTTGCGGGCCTGCGGCGGCAACGTGCGCTTCACCGTTTACCCCGGCGTTGGGCATGACTCCTGGACCCAGACCTACGACAACCCCGAGCTTTACCAGTGGTTTCTCCAACGCAGGCGATAAGCGATGCTCTGGGAGGCATCTCCCCGCCGGTGTGGTCAGGTGCCGGCGGGGAGTTTTTGTTTTCGCTGTTGACGAAACTGGGATGGCATAGTATAATTACGACTAGAACGCGGCGACAGGTCTGGCGAGTGGTAGCATACTTGCAGGTCAGTGAGTGCAGAAAAGAATGGACGCGCTGAA
>CAZGKH010000157.1:0-8452 GCA_964525665.1 uncultured Anaerolineae bacterium
GCTGTGGCTGGAGGATGGCCGCTTCAAGGAACTGCGCGCCATGGTCCGTGACCCCATCTGCCTGATGGCTATCGAGCGGGAGAGGGCCCCGGCCCATACCGAATACAAGGGGGTGACTTACTACTTCTGTGCCCGGGGCTGCCGCGATGAATTCGAGGAGGATCCCGCGCGATTTGTTCGCGCTCTGGAGGAATTCCTGATTTCTGGAAAGGGCGCCAATGACTGACGAAAGCGGGCGGGGTGCGCCACGCATGGGAGGAGGCTGAGAATGCTACACCGGCTGCTCGGGCGGAAGAAGCGCTCCAAGGTCGTCATCTACACCCAACCCACTTGAGCCGATTGCCACGCCGCGAAGAGGTTCTTCGCCCAACAGGGGATCGAGTACGACGAGCGGGACGTGACCACCGACGAGCAGGCGATGCGAGAGTTGACTGAGACCATTGGCCGCTTCGCTACGCCGACGATTGTGATCGGCAAAGAGGTGTTGCTCGGCTTTGCCGCCAATCGCCGTCGTATTCAGGAGCTGTTGCCATGAAGCGCGAAAGGGTTTGGCGGTTGTTGAGCTGTGGTATTCTGTCAACCCGTCTTTCAAGACGAAGAGCCCGAGGAGGTGTTCCTATGACTGAGAAAGGGTACGGCCTCACCACTCGACTTGATCTGCCGTACGATGAGGCTGTGGAGAGGACGAAGGCAGAACTGAAGGTAGAGGGCAGGCATCCTGACGGTGAGCCGCTGAATGGCAATATGCCACGCTGGACGATGAGCGAGGAAGACCTGAACGATCTGCAGGAGTATCTGAGGGGTCTGGAGTGAAGTGGAGACGTGATGCAAGTCTGGCACCTGGCACCCGATGCGCCGCGCTCGCCCCATCGGGTGAGCGCGGGCGAGCGGGTGACCCTGCACATTGGTACCTGGCCCATCGAGCCGGAGCAGTCGGTGTGGGTGACGTACCAGGTCGAACACTCCGACGCAACGACCGACGAGGGGCGGATTGATGGCATCTGGCAGCGCAACCAGGGTGCCAACAGTCACTGGCACGTCGAGCTCGGCCCCTTCGCCGTGGGCGACCAGGCGACCTACACGGTGCACGGTCGCTCGCCTGAGGACGAGGTCGCCGGACCGACAGCCCGGTTCCGGGTCGGGCCCAAACTCTACCTGGCCATCCTGTGGCACCAACACCAGCCGATCTACAAAGATACCTCGCACCCCACCCAGGAGGGGAGCTACATCCATCCCTGGGTGCGGCTTCACGCCATCCGCGACTACTACTCGATGGCCGCCCTGGTGGCCGAACATCCCGGCGTCCACCTGACCATCAACCTGACCCCCTCGCTGTTGTGGCAGATCGAGGACTACGTGGAACACGGCGCCACCGACCGCGCCCTGGAGCTGACCTTGAAGCCAGCCGAGGCGTTGACCATCGAAGAGCGGGAGCAGGTACTGTGCACCTTCTTCGACGCTCACTGGCACAACCAAATCTTTCCATATCCCCGCTACAATGAGCTATTCGTTCAGCGGCGGGAAGGCCGGTCCTTCACGGCCCAGGACTTGCGCGACTTGCAGATGTGGTTCAACCTGGCCTGGTTCGGCCAAGAGTTCCGCGAGGGGGAGGTGCGGCTGGCGACGGGTGAGGTTGCCTCGGTGCGCCGCTTCGTGGAGCAGGGGCACAGCTTCAGCGTGGCCGACATCGAGGCGATGGTGGCTGAGCAGTACCAGATCATGCGAGCGGTGGTTCCCATCCACCGCCAACTCCAGGAGCGGGGACAGATCGAAGTCTCCGCCACCCCCTTTTACCACCCCATCCTGCCTTTGCTGGTGGACACCGACCGGGCCACCATTGACCGGCCTGGGACGACTCACCCCCGCCGCTTCGCCCATCCCGAGGATGCCGAGGCCCAGGTGCGGATGGCCATCGAGTACTATCAGCGCCGCTTCGGGCAGCCCCCGCGCGGCATGTGGCCGGCCGAAGGCGCTGTGAGCCAGTCCGTCATCCCCTTCTTCGCCCGGCACGGCGTGCGCTGGATCGCCACGGATCGGGGGGTGTTGGCCCGCTCAGGGCGCTGGGGCTACCAGGTGAACGACCCAGACGTCCTTTGCCAACCCTATCGCGCCGAGGAGGGGGAACATGCGGTCAGTGTCTTCTTCCGAGACACGCAGATCTCCGACGCCGTTGGCTTCCGATACTATGGCTACGCCGACTACGAGCAAGCGGCACAGGATTTCGTGCGCGAGATCAAGGAGCGCTTCGCCTGGCGGGTGACAGGGGACCCTTCGGCAGCCCTTCGACGGAGCTCAGGACAAGGCTCAGGGCAGGCTGCGGATCGGGTGCTGACGGTCGTGCTAGACGGCGAGAACGCCTGGGGCGCCTATCGCCATGACGCCCGGCGGTTCCTGCACGCGCTGTATGGGCTGCTGGAGCGCGACGCTGAGATTCAGACTGTCACCTTTGCCGAATACCTGGAGGGAAACCCAGGCCGAGGCATTTCCTCTCACCCCCTCGAAACGCAGACCAAAGTTTATGACCTCTTCACTGGCTCGTGGATTGACGAGAATGCTTCGTCGCCGGGGGTAGACCTGGGCACCTGGATCGGTGAGGAAGAAGAAAACCGGGGCTGGGAGCTGCTGGGACGGGCGCGGGACTTCCTCAGCCAGACTGGGGCCACGCCGGAGACGGAGCCAACCGCCTTCGAGGCTCTGTACATGGCCGAAGGGAGCGACTGGTTCTGGTGGTTTGGCGAGGATCAGGATTCAGGCAACGACGACGAGTTCGATGACCTGTTTCGTACCCACCTCAAGAACATCTACCTGGGCCTGGGCACTGAGCCGCCGGTGGAACTGGACCGCCACATCGTGCCCCACGCGGTGGTGTGGACCTTTGCACAGCAGGTAGCCCGCATCCAGCGAGGTGGCCGGCTGACGGTGCGCACCAATTGCCCTGGCATCCTCACCTGGTGGCTCCACGATGGCGAGCCCCAGACAGCAGAGATGGCGCCGGCCGGCGGAGTGATGGCTGGGATACAGCGCTATCACCTGACCCTCGGCCCCTTCCCCGATGAGGTGACCGAGATCCACTTTCGCTTCCGCTGCACCCACCCGGGCTGCGATTGTCGCGATGTCTGCTGCGAGGCGCGGAAGTATGCGGTGCGCATCGAATGATGCGCCGACCTCTGTCATCTGGTCTGGTTCCGAGCAGGCCATTCTGCCCACCCCGGGGCGTGGACGAAGTAGGCCAAACTGCGGGCAACGATATGGGCAGATTGGCGCTAGGCCAACGGCCTCAAAAATGGTATACTGGGAGGAGAGTAAGGAAACTACTCTCACCCAAGGCCGGCCCGGACCTATTCTGGAACACCAAGTATGGTTCTATGATCGCGGAGGTCGGCGGTGGCTACGGCATGTTGGGCCACTTGCTGCCCGACGTGTCCGTAGGCGAGACGCCCCTGGCTGAACCCGAAGCCCGAAGCATCGCTGAGGAGGCGGTGAAAGAGTTGGGCGCTGGCTTTGAGCTGACTGATGAAACAGCACTCTTCTATGGCTTTTACGAGTTCTACATGCTTTGGGATGGGGAACTGGTGGGCGAACTGGATGTGAATGGTTACAGTGGCCAGGTCTGGTACAAAGACTGGCGCGAGCCGCAGCGCAGTGTTCAGAATCTGATCTCAGGCTCATAGATTATGGCTTAGGAGAGTTGTCAGGAGGTGCAACATGCTGAAGAAACGCCGATTCAAGAAAGAGAATGTGGTTAAGGTAACCTTCGTGCTCCCACCCGAGGTGAGGGGAGACACCGTGCACCTGGCGGGCGAGTTCAACGACTGGCAGACCTCGCACGTCATGCGGCGGCAGAAGGATGGCGGTTGGCGGATCACCGTGAGTCTGGAACCGGGCCGGGAATACCAGTTCCGCTACCTGGTTGACGGCCAGAGATGGCTCAACGATCCTGAGGCGGACAAGTACGTCCCCAACCCCTATGGCGAGCAGAACTCAGTGGTGGTCACGTAGAAGATGAAACCGATTCGTACCTTTACCGTCATCCCGTCACTGCCGGCCTCTCTGGAGCGCCTGCGGGAACTGGCCTATAACCTGCGCTGGGCCTGGAACCACGATACCATCGAACTCTTCCGCCGGCTGGACCGCGACCTCTGGGAGACGGCGAACCACAACCCGGTTCTCATGCTGGGAAGGATTGATCAGGCGCAGCTCGAAGCGGCTGCTGCCGACGAGGGCTTCCTGGCCCACCTGGAGCGCGTTTCCCGGGACTTTGACGCCTACATGACCGGCGAATCTACCTGGTTCCGCCGAGCTCACGGCACCACCAAAGGTCCCCTTGTCGCCTACTTCTCAGCCGAGTTCGGCCTGACGGAGTGCCTCTCCATCTTCGCCGGCGGATTGGGGGTGTTGGCCGGCGACCACCTGAAGTCGGCCAGCGACCTGGGGCTGCCGCTGGTGGGCGTGGGGCTGCTCTACCAGCAGGGCTACTTCCGTCAGTATCTCAACGCAGCCGGCTGGCAGCAGGAAGCCCACGAGGACAACGACTTCCACAATCTGCCCCTGACCCTGGAGCGCCGGCCAGATGGGGCGCCTCTCACCGTCGAAGTCCCTTACCCCGGCCGACAAGTCGTCGCCCAGGTGTGGCGGGTGCAGGTAGGCCATGTGTCTCTCTACCTTCTGGACAGCAACGTCCCAGCCAACAACCCCGTGGATCGGGACATCACCGATCAACTGTACGGTGGCGATCTGGAGATGCGCCTCAAACAGGAGATCATGCTGGGCATCGGCAGCTACCGGGCGCTGGAGGCTTTGGGTCTGGAACCGGCCGTCTACCACATGAACGAGGGGCACTCCGCCTTCCTGTCACTGGAGCGGGTGCGTCGGATCATGGAAACCCAGGGCCTCTCATTTGCCGAGGCCCGTGAAGCGGCATCGGCCGGCCTAGTCTTCACCACCCACACCCCCGTAACGGCCGGGCACGATTACTTCCCACCCACCCTGATGGACCGCTACTTCAGACACTACGCCCGTAATCTGGGCCTCTCCCGCCGGGAGTTCCTGGCCCTGGGGCGGCAGGATCCCGGCGACGGTAGCGAACCCTTCTGCATGACCATCCTCGCCCTGCGCCTGGCCGCCCACAGCAACGGGGTCAGCCAGCTGCATGGCCAGGTCAGCCGGCGGATGTGGCAGGGACTCTGGCCTGGGGTGCCGGAGGACGATGTCCCTATCGGCCACGTGACCAACGGTGTCCACTTTCGTTCGTGGATCTCCTTCGAGATGAACCAGCTCTACGACCGCTACCTGGGACCCCGCTGGCGGGAGGAGCCGGCCGACCAGAGGGTGTGGCAGCGGGCCGAGCGCATTGCGGCTGGAGAGTTGTGGCGCACCCACGAACGACGGCGGGAGCGGATGGTGGCCTTCGTCCGCCGCCACTTGCGGAGCCAACTGAAGCGGCGTGGTGCACCCCAGGCTGAGATCGAAGCCGCCGATGAGGTGCTGGATCCGGAGGCGCTGACCATCGGCTTCGCCCGCCGCTTCGCCACGTACAAGCGGGCCACACTGCTGTTGCGTGATCCTGAGCGGCTGGCACGCATCCTCAACGACCCACAGCGGCCGGTGCAGATCATCTTCGCTGGTAAGGCCCACCCCCGGGACGATGCGGGCAAAGAGCTCATCCGGCAAATTGTGGATCTGGCTCGTCAGGAAATGTTTCGGCGACGGTTGATCTTCCTGGAAGATTACGACATGGCCGTGGCCCGCTACCTAGTGCAGGGGGTCGACGTGTGGCTCAATACGCCGCTTCGGCCACGGGAGGCCAGCGGCACCAGCGGCATGAAGGCGGCCGCCAACGGCGTTCTCAACTTGAGCATTCTGGACGGCTGGTGGGATGAGGCATGGGATTTCGGATTTCGGAATGCGGATTTCGGATCGAAAGACGTGCATCGCCCAAATCTGCAATCCGCAATCCACAAGCCGCAAGCGATTGGCTGGGCCATCGGACGGGGGGAGGCGTACGACGATCCTGGCTACCAGGATCAGGTAGAGGCCGGGGCCCTTTATGACTTGCTGGAGCGGGATGTGGTTACCACCTTCTACGACCGGGGTGCCGATGAGCTACCCCGCCGCTGGATCGCCCGCATGAAGGCGTCCATTGGTAACCTGTGCCACTTCTTCAACACCCACCGCATGGTGCGGGAGTACACGGAGCGCTTCTACCTGCCGGCAGCCTCCCGCTACCGGCAACTCACGGCTGACGGGATGTCCCGGGCCAGGGCGTTGGCGGCGTGGAAGGCCCGAGTCCGGGAGAATTGGACACAGGTCCGCATCGAGGCAGTAGATACCGGATCTCTCATGGAACTTCAGGTCGGTGGTGAGGTCCATGCCCGAGCGCGGGTCCATCTGGGCAGCCTTACGCCAGACGACGTGGTGGTGGAGTTCTACCTGGGGCGCATGGATGCCAACGGCGAGCTCGTGGAAGCGGAGGCAACGCCGATGCAATCCGCCAGGTCGGATGAAAAGGGCGGCTACCTCTTCGAGGCCAGCGCCGTCCCCTGCCGCAAGAGCGGTATGCACGGCTACACGGTACGGGTGCTGCCCCACCATCCCGACCTGGTCACTCCATTCTTGCCCGAACTCATCGTCTGGGCCAGGTCTGACGTGAAAGAGGGGTCAGACCAATGATGGACGTACATCCTCATCCAACAATTCGGGTCGCTGTTGTCGGCGTGGGCAACGTGGGTACTACTTTTGCCTACACTCAGTTGGATCTGGAGGGGACATGAAACGTATCGCTGTGTTGACCAGCGGGGGCGACGCCCCCGGCATGAACGCCGCCATCCGGGCCGTGGTGCGAACCGGGCTCAACAAAGGCTGGGAAGTTTTCGGCATCCGTCACGGCTATGTCGGTCTCATCGCCGGCAACGTCGTGCCCCTGGGGGCCCGGGACGTGAGTGGCATCATCCAGCAGGGCGGCACGACACTGGGCAGCGCCCGCTGTTCTGAATTCAAGACCGAAGAAGGGCGCCTGAAGGCGCTGCGCCATCTCCACCAGGGTGACATTGAGGCCCTGGTGGTCATTGGGGGCAACGGGTCGCAGGCGGGTGCCTATGCGCTGTCCCAGATGGGTTTTCCGGTGGTGGGCGTCGCCTCGACCATTGACAACGACCTCTACGGCTCGGAGATCACCATCGGGGTGGATACCGCCCTCGACGTCGCTCTGGAGGCCATCGACCGGCTGAAAGTCACCGCCTCGTCTCACCAAAGAGCCTTTCTCGTCGAGGTCATGGGCCGTGACTGCGGCTATCTGGCCCTCATGGCTGGCATCGCCGGTGGGGCCGAGGCCATCGTCATCCCCGAGGTGGAGACGGATCCGGAGGCCGTGGCCGCCGAATTGCGCGCCGCCTACGAGCGGGGCAAGGCCCACGCCCTGGTGGTGGTCGCTGAAGGCGCCCGGTACAATGCTGAAGGGTCTGTCCCTTCGACAGTCTCAGGGCAGGCTCTGAGCGGAGTCGAAGGGCCTGTCCTGAGCGGAGCCGAAGGACTGGCGCGCTACTTCCAGGAACACCGCGAGCGGTTGGGCTTCGAGCTGCGGGTGACCACCCTGGGCCACGTGCAGCGGGGCGGTGCGCCCGGTGCCTTCGACCGGCTGCTGGCCACCCGGCTGGGCGCAGCGGCAACGTACCACCTGGCGCGGGGCGAGCACGGGTTGCTGGTGGGACTGCTCAAAGGTGAGATTGCGGCTACGCCACTGGCCGAAGTGGTCGCTAATAGAAAGTCACTGGATCTGCGCCTGCTGAAGTTGGCGCGAGTGTTGGCAAAATAACCGCAGACCCTAAGGGTTTCAGAAACCCTTAGGGTCTCCAAAGGAGAAGAATATCATGACAAGCAAGAGCATACGCGTAGCCGTCAATGGCTACGGGGTCATCGGCAAGCGGGTGGCCGATGCTGTCAGACTGCAACCCGACATGGAACTGGTCGGTGTGGGCGACGTCGTCAGCGACTATCGGGTGAAGGCTGCGGTGGTTCTCGACCTGCCCATCTACGCCTCGCTGCCGGAGAAGGTGGACGAGATGAAGGCGGCCGGCATCCCGGTGGTGGGCACCCTGGACGAGTTGCTGGCCCAGGCAGACGTGGTGGTGGACTGCACACCCAAGGGCATTGGTGCCAGGAACCTGGAGCGCTACCGGGCGGCCGGCGTCAAAGCCGTCTACCAGGGGGGCGAGAAGCACAGCCTGACCGGCCACTCGTTTGTGGCCCAGGCTAACTACGAGACGGCCCTGGGACGGGACGCGACGCGGGTTGTCTCGTGCAACACCACCAGCACGGTGCGCACCCTGACCGCGCTTCGCGACGCCGGGCTGTTGAAGAAGGCCCGAGGCGTGCTGGTGCGCCGCGCCACCGACCCCTGGGAGTCGGACCACAGCGGCATCATGAACACCGTGGTGCCCGAGAAGGAGATCCCCAG
>CAZGKH010000158.1:0-8449 GCA_964525665.1 uncultured Anaerolineae bacterium
GTGTAGCGGCTGACGTGGCCTGAAACCGAGGTGACGAAGCGGGGCGGCTTGCCCAGTTTCCCGGAGATGACGTTGGTCTCGTGGGAGCCGCCGTGGACAAGCACCATCTGCTGGCCGTTCTCAATCAGGTGAGCGACGTCGGCACAGAGCGGCTCGATGCCCAGCCCCTCCCCCCCACCGATCTTGACTACGATCATGTTTCCAACCTCCAACCTCCAACTTCCAACCTCCAGCCCTGTCGGCTCCGCTCAGGTGGACACACCTACGGAGCCCACGTAAAGCCGGCCGTAAGGGCGGGTGCTGACCGGCAGTAGTTTGGTGAATTCCCAGTCCAGCACCTGCTCCAGATCAAAGTCGAACTCCTTGCAGAAAGGGGTCAGGCTGCGGCGCAGGTGGGCCCAATCATCCTCAGTCATAGGCTGGAAGCTGACCTCCCGCCCGAGCTTGTGGGGCTCCACCTGGCCCCGCAAATAGATGACCCCCCCGTGCATCCCTGTGCCCAGATAGTTGCCGGTCAGGGAGACCATCCGGCTCTCCAGACCCAGGACGATGAGGGTGCCGCCAGCCAGGTACTCGCCCAGGAAGTCGCGAGCCATGCCGCCGATAATGAGCAGCGGCGCCTTCTCAGCCGAGGCCTTCATGTGGATGCCCACCCGATAGCCCACATCACTGCGGATGAGAATCTCCCCGCCTCGTGCCGAGTGGCCCACCACATCGCCAGCCCGACCGTGTACCACGATGCGCCCGTCGTTCATGGTGTTGCCCACCGCGTCCTGGGCGCTGCCGTGGACGTTGATGAGGCAACCATCCATAAAGGCTCCCAGGTCATTGCCTGGTGTGCCTTCAATGTCAATGTGCATCCCGTTGGCCAGGCCGGTGCCTATGTAGCGTTGCCCCTGCACGTTGCGCAAGGTGACGTGTTGGACACCGTTCTGTTCACACTGGCGCAACCAGTCGTTCACCTCTCGATAGCTCAGGCCATTGGCGTCAAGCTCCATGATTCACCTCCCTGCTGGTTGGATACCCAGCACCTCCAAAGTGCTCTGGTCCAGTCCAAACCCCCGTAGTCGCTCGCGGTTGCCCCGCAGGCTCTCGATGGCATTGATGCCCAGAGCCCCCAGCACATCCTTCACTTCCAGGGTCCAGGCCCGCAACAAGTTGTAGATTCGCTCTGCCCCCTCTTCTACCCGCTGGCGGCGCATCAACCGCTTGTCCTGGGTGGTCAGGCCCCAGGCGCATTTGCCAGTGTAGCAGGCCTGGCAGAGGCTACAACCCAGGGCCACCAGGGCCGCCGTACAGATGGCCACCGCGTCGGCTCCCAGAGCGATGGCCTTGACCACATCGGCGCTGGAGCGGATGCCCCCCGAGGCGATGAGGGAAATCTGGTGACGGATGCCCTCCTCGCGCAAGCGGTCGTCTACCGCGGCCAGAGCCAGTTCCAGGGGGATGCCCACGTGGTCGCGGATCACAGTAGGGGCGGCCCCTGTGCCCCCGCGGAAACCATCAATGGTCAGAAAGTCGGCCCCGGCCCGCGCCGCCCCGCTGGCGATGGCTGCCACGTGGTGCACGGCGGCAATCTTGACCCCCACCGGCTTGCTGTAATGGGTGGCCTCTTTCAAAGCGTAGACCAATTGGGCTAGATCCTCGATGGAATAGATGTCGTTGTGAGGAGCGGGCGAAAGGGCGTCGGTGCCGGGCGGGATCATGCGGGTACGGGCGATTTCCACCGTCACCTTCTCGCCGGGCAGATGCCCCCCGATGCCCGGCTTGGCCCCCTGGCCGATTTTGATCTCGACAGCCGCTGCGGCCTCCAGATAGCGCTGGTGCACGCCGAAGCGCCCGGAGGCCACCTGGACGATGGTCTGCGGCCCGTATTCATACATCTCCTCGTGCAGCCCCCCCTCGCCGCAATTGTAGAAAGTACCAGCCCGCCGGGCCGCTTCAGCCAGGATCTTGTGCACGTTGAGATTGACGGCCCCCAGCGACATGGCCCCAAACATGATGGGGGTCTCCAACTTGAGCTGAGGCGGCAAAGGGGTTTCGAGCACGGGAAGACCATCGTGGCTGGTGGAGAACTCCAGACGATCTGGCTTCCGGCCCAGGTAGGTGGTCATCTCCATAGGCTCTCGCAAGGGGTCAATAGAGGGGTTGGTTACCTGGCAGGCATCCAGCAGCAGATGGTCCCAGATGATGGGATAGGGCCGATCGTTGCCGGTGCCGGCCAGCAGCATGGCCCCGCTCTGAGCCTGGCGCAGGATGTTGTGGCGGGTTTCCGGGGTCCAGTTGGCGTTGGGGCGCGTGGTGCAGCGGGGGTTCGATAGTACGGCGATGGCTCCATCAGGACAAAAGACCACGCAACGCTGGCAGGCCACACAACGGGCGTGGTCGGCCACCACTTTCCCATCCTCCATCCGCAGGGTTTCAAAGCTACATTCCCGCACACAGCGCCCGCACCCTTCACAGTGGGGCGCGACCTGGATCAGGAAATCGGACAGCAGGTAATTTCTCATACGACCACCTCCTGCCGCAAGCGCCCCTCGACCGGAAAGCCGGCGCGGGGCTCCCAGACCTCGTGTGGCGACGGGCACACGGCGCGGATGGCCGCTTCCTCCGAAGCCAGGTAGACCATCCCATCGCCCTGGGCGGCGATGAGGGGCCGTAGCTTGATGCGGTCGGTCAGGCCGATGAGGCCCCGCCGATGGCCGACAATGATGCTGAAGGGCCCATTGGCCAGCCCCCCGCCGTAGACCTGGCGCAAAGCGGTGTAGGCCGCCCGCTTCTCCGGTGACTTCATGCGCCCAATCTGTTCCCAGAAAGGCGGGGCCAGGATGGCATAAACCATCTTCCAGGGCAATCTCTGCCGCCGCAGGAACAGGTCCAGCAGGTAGACCAGCACCTCAGTGTCGGTCATCAGGGTGCAGCGGTAGCCGAACTGTTCCACGTAGCGTTTGTTGATGCCGTACGAGGAAAGCTCCCCATTGTGTACCACCGACCACTCCAGCAGGCTGAAAGGGTGAGCTCCGCCCCACCAGGCTGGCGAGTTGGTGGGAAAGCGGGCATGGGCGATCCAGAGATAAGCCTGGTACTCTTCCAGTCGGAAGAACCGGCCGATGTCCTCTGGGTAGCCCACTCCTTTGAAGACCCCCATGTTCTTGCCGCTGGAGATAACGTAGGCCCCCTCCAGTTCCAGGTTGACGCGCATCACGATACGCACCACGTAGTCATCCTCGGTTTCGTCTATCAGCCGATGCCCGACCTGTGGCACCTGGACGAAGTAACGCCACAGGACCGGGGCCAGGCCTACACCGGGAGTGAGGCGAGTAGGAATGCGCTCGCTACGCACCAGTACCATCTTGTGCTCCAGAAGCTCCTCCACTGCCGGACGGTTCTCCTCCCGGTCGTACATGAGGTGTAGGGCGTAGTATTCTTTCATTTCTGGGTAGATGCCATAGCCGACGAAGCCGCCGCCCAATCCGTTGGAGCGCTCGTGCATGGCGGCGATGGCCTGCATGATGACTTCGCCCCCGGTGAGCTCTCCCCCCTCGTGCAGGATACCGGCTGTGGCACAGCCCGAAGGGATGTAGCGATGTCGTGGGTTCATCACACTTCCTCCTCACTCCAAGAATTGACTTGAGACTCAACCTTCAAATAGGATGTAAGCCTGGGAATTCCAGTCCCAGCGTCTCCGGGAAGCCGCACATCACATTCATCGCTTGCACCGCCGTGCCGGCGGCTCCCTTCATCAGATTATCCAGGGCGGCGATGACCACCAGGCGGTCGCTCCCCTCCTCCCTGGCGAAACCGATGTCGCAGTAGTTGGAGCCAACGAGGATCTTAGGCTCCGGGTAGCGATAGAACCCCCGGCGGAATTTGACGATGCGGATGAAAGGCTCGTCGCCGTAGGCCTGGCGGTACAATCGCCAGATGTCCTTTTCGCCTAAGCGCCAGCCGTCCTCCGTGAGAAAGCAATGCGCCGTGGCCAGTGCCCCGCGCACCAACTCCACCGAGGTGACCGATATATGGATGTCGGGCCACGTCCTGAGCTTGTCGAAGGGCCGTCGTCCGTCGAAGGCCAGCTCCTGCAGCAATTCGGCCCTGTGCCGATGGTCGGTGGGGGCGTAGGAGCGGACGACGTGGCTGCGCTCCGCGTGATGGGAGGCGCGGGTGGGTCGGGCGCCCCCCTCCGAGGAGCCGACCTTGACCTCCGCCACTGTCTTGCCAACCACGCCAGCGCGATAGAGCGGCCACAGGGCCAGGTTGATGACGGTGGCGTTGCAGCCCACGCCGCTGGCGTAGCGGGCCTCCCGCAGCACCTCCCGATGGAACTCCGGCAGGCCGTAGACGAAACGGGGCAGCCATTGCGGGGCCGGATGCTCCCAACCGTACCAGCGCGGGTAGTCGGCCGGGTCGTGGAGGCGGAAATCCGCGCTCAAGTCCACGAAGCGCTCGGCTAGGGCGGCGAATTCCTCGATGCACGGGGCCACTTGGCCGTGGGGAAGGGCGGCGAAGAGCACGTCGCACGGCTCCAGTTCCTGCAGGCTCACCAAGTGAAGGTTTGTCCGTCCCCTGAGGTTGGGGTGCAGGAAGTGAGCCGGCTGGCCAGCATAGCGCTCCGAGGTGGCCTGTTGCACCTCCACCTCTGGATGATCCAACAGCAGCCGCAGCAACTCTCCTCCGACGTAACCGGATGCACCGGCGATGGATGCTTTCAACATAGTCTTCTCCTGTCTAGTGTGTTGCTTGCTCCAGCACGTAGTCGGCCATCTTGCCTGCGATGTCCACATCAATTGCCTGCATGGCGCCGTGAAACTCGGGAGTGTGGTTCACCTCGTTGACCAGCAGGCGGCCATCGTCGGTCTCTAGAAGGTCCACGGCCAGAATCCCCCCACCCACTGCCTGGGCCGCCGCCAGCGACAGCTCCTTGATCTCGGAGCTAAGGGGACAGGGCAGTGCCTCCCCACCGCGAGCGGTGTTGGTGATCCAGTGAGCCGAGCGGCGGTACATGGCGTACGTGACCTCATCGCCGACCACCAGGGTGCGGATGTCGCGGCTAGGCTTGTCCACGTATTCCTGGATGTAGAACACGCTGTGCACAGGCCCGCCCAAGGTGGCCTTGTGCTTCAAGACGGCCTCGGCTGTCTCTCGGTCGTTGACCTTGCTCAGCAACCGCCCCCATGAGCCCTGGGCCGGCTTCAGCACCACCGGATAGCCCATCTCCTCGATGGCTTGCAGGGCTGTATCCACGCTGAACGCCACCACGGTGTGCGGCGTGGGGACGCCGTGTCGGATCAGGGCCGTGGTGGTCAGCACCTTATCTCCACAGGTGAGCACCACCTGGTAGCCATTCACCGTCTTGATTCCCCAGCCGTTGAGGATGTTAAGGGCGTAGAGGGCCCGGTTGTGGCTGATGGCGCGGCACCAGATCAGATCATAGTCTTTGACAAGGCCGTTGGCCTGCAGTCGAAGAGCCAGATGCCGCTCGTCCAGCCTGGCGTATTCGATGCCTCGCTCTTTCAAGGCTTTGAAAATGAGCTTCTCTTCCACGCGGATGCGAGAACAGAGAATGCCCAGCCTCACCTTCCCGGTTCCATAGCAGCCACCTCCAAGGCATAGTCAACGATGCGGCCCGCGATATCCACCCCCGTGGGGGCGATGCTGTTGCGAAACTCCGGCGTGTGGTTGACCTCGGCCACCAGCAGACGACCATCTGTGGTCTCCAGAATGTCAACGGCCACCACCCCGCCTCCCACTGCCTCAGCCGCGGCGCGGGAAATCTGCTCGATTTCAGGAGTCACGGGGCAGGCCGTGGCGTCCCCTCCTCGCGCTGTATTCGTGATCCAGTGGGGTGCATGGCGATAGATGGCGGCGATGACCTCGCCACCGACGACGAAGCTGCGGATGTCGCGTCCGGGCTTGTCAATGTACTCCTGAACGTAGAAGATGGAATGACGGTAGCCACCGAGGGTGTGCTTGTGTTCCAGAATCGTCTCCGCCGCATCGCGATCGTTGATCTTGGCCAGAAGCCGTCCCCACGAACCGTTCAAGGGCTTCAATACCACCGGGTAACCCATTTGCTCGATGGTCTGCAGGGCTGCCTGCGTGGTGAAGGCCACCTTGGTGCGCGGCGTGGGGACGCCATGCTTGACCAGCGCCAGGCTGGTCAATAGCTTGTCGCCAGCCGTGGCGATGACCTCGTAGGTATTGACCGTGCGTTGTCCGCTGTCGCCCAGCAACTTGCTGGCGTACAGGGCCCGCGAATGGCTCAGGCAGCGGACGAGCATCACGTCGTAGCCGTTGATGCCGCCCGAAAGGCCCAGGGTGATGGTGTTGGCGTCAACCCTTTCGCTATCCGCCCCCCGCTGGCGCAACGCCTTGAAAATCAACTTCTCCTCGACGCGAACGCGAGAGTACAGAACACCGACCCTCATCATGATGTCATTCCCCCCAATCCTCCTCTTCTTCCGGAGCTAAGTCCAGGACGATGGGATTCACGCCCATCACCTCTAGCTCAACACCGCAGTCGGGACAGACTGCGATTTCCCCCACCTCCACATCGAGAGCCAGTTCCAGTTCAGCAGCGCACTCGGGACATTCGATCATTTTGGTACCTCCTTGTGAGTTTTGGGTAACAAAAAAGCCGACCCTACCATCAATGTATCTGGAGAGTCGGCCTGCGGTTGCAGTTAGCCAAAAGACAATTACGTGAGATTTACTCCCATAACAACATTCGGCAGGGCGAAACTCCCCAAAGCGAGCGCCTGGATCGAGGACGCTTAGGCAGATTGGACCTGGAGTTTCGCTTGCCGAAGGACTTCATGGAATACGTGCTCCTGTTTCCGAACTGTGTCTTTTATACCACAATTCGGGATAATTGTCAAATTGCCCTTGGGGAGCGTTACGCATTTGGGGCAAGTTCATCCCTCGATGGCGGCATTGGCGCTGTGCCATTGGCGTCTAAACACTTGGGAGAGGCTTATGGCAATTGCCCATTCAAATGCCGTAAATGAGAAGCCAGTCGCCGGTTGAGTAGCTGCGAGCAGATCGCGAGTAGCGTATCGAAGACTTATTGGATCTCAGGCTACACTTCTTGACTTTTATCCCCCTTTATGCTATCATATCCCCAGCTTTGAAAGAGAGCTGGAGATGACCAGCAAACTGCGGAACGAGACTATCAAAATCATTTCATTTGGGCGTGAGGACTATTTTGCCTACTATTACGCCTATGCCACGGCATCAGGCAAGCTGCTTCACGCCCGGAGGACACCGCATCCTTAAGTCGCAACAATTCATCAATAACATTTCAAAAGCGTGGAGCACACAGGCCCACGCTTTTTTGATTATCTGGGGCATTGCCTCTGCCGACGGCGACGGGCACCGCCATGCCTCCTGCTACTACGAGCACACCGACGCCCACTCCATCGGTGACTATGGTCACGATGACCTCGGTCCCCGCTGTGACTGCCACGCCATCCCCCACGGCCAGCACAACGGCAGCGGAAATTTGACAGCACCAAGATTGTAGTCTATAATATAACAAGCGTTAGATAAAGGCAAGCTCATTCTGACTGGAAAGGCTATCTCATGGGGGAGCGCACAGCCCGGGATGCAATCTTGCGGGCAGCGAGGAACCTCTTCACCAGCAAGGGATTCGCCAGCACTACGGTGCGGGAGATCTGTCAAGGGGCAGGGGTGACTGCACCCGTGCTTTACTATCACTTCGGCAACAAAGAGGGACTCTTCGAGGCCGTCGTGGAGGACACCCTCAACTTGGATGGCTTTCACGACCTGCTCCGAGAGGAGGTCGCCGCGTCCTCTAATCCCTGGACCAAGCTGCAAGCCTATGTTCGCGCCTACCTCACCCACTACCCCGTCGATGCGTTTAACCCCGGCCTGCACCAGACTAACTCCACCCAGCTTCATGGAGCCAGTTTGCGCCAGCTTAGCTCGGGCATCGAAACTACGTACCAACTGACCAGAGACGTTCTGCAGTTCGGGGTTGACGCCGGGGCTTTCCGAGAGGTTGACGTGGATACCATGGCCGTCTGCTTCATGGGCACTATGAATTCCTTTGTGGAGGCTGAGGTCTATCTTGGGATAGAGTACGATCTGGAAAGGGTGGTTGTGTGTATTATGGACCTGTTCAAGCGCGGACTGATGGCTGCTCCTGGGGAAGGGGTATGATCGCATGTCACATGAGAGGTCAGATTTGCGGCGGATGAGATGGGTTGTGTTCAGCACTGCCAGTGACTAAGGGGAGCCCAGATCAATGCGAGCGACATCAAAGTAGTTTGGACCACCAGGAGGTGATGCCTATGCCACATTGTCTGATCGGGAGCTCGGCGATTGCCGGGCTGTGGCCCGCCCGTTCAGAGATGGACGGGCGATAGCGTGCAAAGGAGGCGAATGATGAAGAAGCTGATGTTTGTGGTGATTGCCACTCTGTTGGTCA